>JASJDI010000131.1 GCA_030065155.1 Xenococcaceae cyanobacterium MO_188.B29 | reverse complement strand
CTAGACCATGCTTAAAACTTAGATGTCTTGCCAAATTGGCAATTTTTAAAAATCTCAATATTTAACTAAAATATTAAAATAAAATTAAGTTTTCAGTTAAAGTCAAAACTCTTCAATACGAAGCTAAGAGCAATGATTTAAAAATAATTATTTTATATTTTGTTCGGGTTTTGATTTACATAAGTTAACTTAACCTGACCTATAGTTTTGCTCCTTAATATTTATATACAAAACTTTGCCAATTTGGCAGGGAAAAATCAAGCAAAAAACCTAATATCTACAGAAGTAGGAGAGTTGTACTCCGAAATCAAACAACAAAGCTGCTAGGCAATAGGTAAAAAATTGCCACAACAGTAATAGGTCATAAGCTGGTTTTAATCAGGAGTTAACAGAGTGGACAAGGCGAAAGTAAAAGCACAATTTTCTCTTACCTCACAAAATGAACATCGGGTTCTGTCGCTGCTTTTACAGGAAATAAGATTAGCTCCAGAAAAAGTCAAACTGATTAAAAAACTCAGTCAAGAGTTTGTCATGGAGGAATTTCAACTGGGAGATTCTGTACCTATTTCCTGGGATGTATCCAGAAATTCTGCTCAAAAAGCACCAAAAGCTCAATATCTCTATTTGATTTGTCAAGGAAAAGTGCGCTTACTAAGCTTTGATGCTGCTAAAAAGCGAGAAGTGCCAACACAGTTACTAATAGAAGGACAAACCTTTGGAGGGGATTCTCTTTTTTATCAAACTTGTTTAGCTTATCAAGCGATCGCTGCTAGCCCTGTTCAAGTTGCTAAAATTTCTTTAGCAAAACTTCAGTTTTGGTTACAAAAATTACCCGAACTTAAAGCAAAATGGCATATTGCTGTCCAACAACGTCAAGGCTTAATCTTTTTCAAAACTTTAACTATACTACGCTCTCTTGCTAGCCATCGATTAGCGCAACTATCTGAATACATAGTCGAAAAAAAAGTAGTTAAAGGAGCATCTCTTACCCAGGCAACCCCCTCTGAAGCTGGTCATTTCTGGCTACGGAGTGGCAAGATCCAAAATCAACCATCAAAACTAGTTTTTGACTGGGGATATCCAGAGAAAACGCCAACTAATTGGGTAGCTCAGACTGATTTGTTAGTTTACCATCTCCCCAAAAAACATTGGCAAGCTGCGACAGCGATCGCACCTATCCTCACAACTGCTTTGAGTAAGAATTCTCAAGCAAAATCAACATCTAGCAACGGACATCGTAAGCCTCAAGCCGATCTTCGCGTCAACCAAACTCCTCCTCAATCCAAACCAATTTACACCAAGGCTACTCCAACTCCTACCACCCCTCAAACCCTAGTTGAACAAGAACCTCCTTCGATCGACTTTCCCAAACCTATTAAGCGTCGTCATCAACTATGGAAAGCTTATCCTTTCATCGAACAACAAAGTTCTTCTGATTGTGGTGCAGCTTGCCTAGCTATGATTAGTCGCTATTGGGGTAAAAGCTTTAGTATTAACCTACTCCGCAACTTAGCAGGGGTTGGACGGTCTGGTGCTTCTCTCAAAAATTTAGCCAAAGCAGGAGAAGCTTTAGGCTACCAAGCGCGACCTGTACGAGCCAGTTTAAATCGTTTAGTAGAACAAAAAAATCCCTGGATTGCCCATTGGCAAGGAGATCACTACATTGTGGTTTACTGGGTTAGAGGAAACCAAATTTTAGTGGCAGACCCAGCTATGGGTAAGTATAAGCTTTCTCGTAAAGTATTTCTGGCGGGATGGAGTGGATATGCCCTCTTGCTAGAGCCAACGGAACGTTTGTACGAAACTCCTGGGGAAAAACGTTCTCTGGGTAGATTCTTAAAATTGCTTTTGCCCTATCGTGTTTTAGGCTTGCAAATTATCTTAGCTTCTGTGCTGATCCAAATTTTTGGATTGATTTCGCCACTGTTTACCCAGATAATTCTCGATCAGGTAGTAGTTAACCGAAGTCAGACTACTTTGAATGTATTTGTGATTGGGTCTTTGCTGTTTGGGATATGGAGTATGGGTTTATCTTCAGTCCGTACTTATTTACTGAACTACTTATCCAATCGTCTCGATCTAACCATGATTAGTGGTTTTATCAATCATGCTCTCAGCTTACCTCTCAAGTTTTTTGAATCAAGACGAGTAGGGGATATTATCACTAGAGTTCAAGAAAACCAAAAAATCCAGAGGTTTTTAATTGGACAGGTGTTACTGTCTTGGTTGAATTTTGTCACGGGGTTTGTCTATTTAGGATTAATGCTTTATTACAATTGGCAACTCACTGTTTTAGTGTTGGGATTGATCCCACCGATTGTAATTTTAACTTTAGTGGCAACTCCCCTATTAAGGAAATTATCTAGAGAAAGGTTTAATGCTGCTGCGGATCAAAATTCCTCTTTAGTAGAGATGATGACAGGAATATCTACCGTAAAAGTGGCAGCAGCAGAACAAGAATTGCGCTGGCGTTGGGAAGAGTTGTTAACTCACCAGTTGAATGTGCGTTTTAAAGGTCAAAACTTAGCAATTAATTTGGGACTGCTGAGTGGATTGATTAATTCTATTGGTGGTACGGTATTGCTTTGGTATGGAGCAACGTTGGTAATTCAGGGTCAGCTAACTATTGGTCAGTATGTCGCTTTTAATATGATGAAAGGTCATATTATTAGTCCTGTAATTGCTTTAGTCGGTCTTTGGGATGAACTACAAGAAGTATTAATTTCTGTAGAGAGACTGAATGATGTTTTTGATACTAAGCCAGAAGAAACTAGAGAAAATGCGATGTTGCCCTTACCGAAAATAGAGGGTAATGTACGCTTGAACAATCTTACTTTCCGCTACGATACTGAACAAGAGCGCAACACCCTCCAGAATATTTCCTTTGAAGTTGAAGCAGGGCAAACTGTGGCAATTGTGGGTCGCAGTGGATCGGGTAAAACTACTTTGGTGAAGTTATTACAGGGTTTATACTATCCTACTAGTGGCGAAATTTCGATCGATGGACACGATCTTCAGCATGTTTCTCTGCCCTCTTTGCGATCGCAATTAGGGGTAGTTCCGCAAGAGTGTTTCTTATTTTCTGGCACGATTTTAGAAAATATTACTTTATATCAATCGGAATTTACCCTAGAACAAGTAATTGAAGTAGCTAAACTAGCAGAAGCTCACGCTTTTATTCAATCTATGCCTTTAGGATACAATACTAAAGTGGGAGAGCAAGGAGCTAACCTTTCAGGGGGACAAAGACAACGAATTGCGATCGCTCGCGCCCTACTAGGAAAACCAAGAATTCTGATTTTAGATGAGGCGACTAGCTCCTTAGATACAGAATCAGAACGAAGATTCCAGCGAAATCTAGACCTCCTTGCTCGCGATCGAACTACCTTCATTATTGCCCATCGTCTTTCTACGGTCAGCAATGCCGACTGTATTTTAGTACTCGATGGCGGTTTGCTAGTGGAAAAGGGAACTCATGCCGAATTAATGGCAGAAAAAGGTTTGTATTATCATTTAGCACAACAACAGCTTGAGTTGTAGTAATTTTTTTCTAGAGTGGCAAAATAGATTGTAACTGAGCGATCGCAACTAAATTATCGACATTATCTGGTTTATTACTATTTTGTTGCCAAGTTAATTTCATCTGACTTCTTCCTCTATCTGTTATCAATATTCGCTCATCTTAAGGCACATTTATTTGTCTCAATCCTCTGCATTCACTGGAATCTAGAGCCGATTTAATAGAATAGGAATAATTTAATTGAGGATGAAAATAAACAGGATATCCATTAGTTTTACGATATTGTTTACTTTTGTTAATTAAACATACTTTCTCTCCTGGCTGAATTTGTTTAAGTATTTTGGGATTGACAACATATTGAAGATGTTTATCTAAAGTATAGAAATTTGGTTTGATATAGACAAAATTTGTTTTAGTAATTACCACTGCCAAAAATACAAGACAAATGAATCCTAAATTAAGAGGATTTAATAATTGTGTCCTTTGAGATGATGATTTTTCTAAATAAGTAACCAAATATAAATTTAAGGATACCAGGGTAATCATCCAATACAGATAATAGCGAAGTTCGTGGGATTGAGGAGCAAAAGCAGTTATAGTAGACATAACTGCTAATAAAATTATAGCTGTAGAAGTTTGGTGACAACGATGTCGTATAAAAAGATATCCAAGTAAAATCAGGTTGAAAAGAACATAGCCACCAAAAAAACCACCCAGACGACTTTTATTAGGATTAGGACTCCATTGATCGATCGACCATTGTGGACTATTAATTTCTAAAATAGAGTATAGCCATCTCTGTGCTTGAGGTGCATCTTTAATCGAATCTGCTGCATGTTGATAGAAACCTAGTTGATGATTGAGAACTTGACCTGCTATTTCTATTCTGATGGGATAAAAAGGATTACCATAAAGAGCTACATTTTTGATAGGAGTGGCAAAAATCAACAGGCTGGCGAAAAAAATAGTAGGAATAAAAGTTAGCAGCCACCGATAAAGTTTTGTTCTGGTTTGAATTTGTTGACAGCGCAACCAAATAATCCTTGCTACAACAAAGCAGAGAAGCAAAAAAACCAGAGGAACTAACTGAAACTTAATATTAGCAGCAGCAACAGCAGAAAAAAAAATAAGTAGTAAATTACGTCGATTATAAACTTCTATACCCTGTTTAATATAGAGTAAATAAGTCAGCATTATAAGAGTGGATAAGCAAAGATTGCCTGGTAAATCCACATAAAAAGAAGTAGTATGAATTTGTACTAAAGGAATAGCTAACAGCGCGATCGCACTATAGTAAATAGAAACCTTAAAATAAGCTTTGAGGAAATAACAATAGAGAATTAAACTGAAAAAACAAACTAAATTTCCTGCTTGCAAATGTTGAGTAATAAACCAAAAAAAACCTTGTAGAAATTCGACTAAAAGCGGAAATCCTACAAAACGATATTCTTCTGTATCATAAAAAGTATGAAGCTCTGCTGGAATTATACCCCAGATTCTGGCAGCAAAGGGAACATGATAAAACCAGGTATCATAAGATTTATCTACATCAATAATTGCCTTAAAAAAGAGAGAAACTAATGCAACTATAGCTACCAGCTTGAGTAGAGAATTTACGCCTAATCTTTTTTTTAATAAGTTTGTCTTCATTTCTTTTGAAGAATAAAGCTAGTCACTGATAAGTGATGAATTACTGAGGATAATATCCCAGTATCTTTGTATGTCCTTCACATTTAGTAGGATTTCCTGCTTTTTTAATCGAATAATCATAGTTTAGATAAGGATGAAATACAGGAGCATAAAGAAAAGTATAGGGATATTTTCCGATTAGACATATTTCATCGCCTGGTTGAATTGCTGATATTACTCCATAGTCAATATGTTTCTGAATATGTTGAGACAGACTGTAAAAACTGGGTTTAATATAAAAGAATTGAGTTTTAATAGTGACTATAGTTAAGGCAAGCAGACAAGCTAATCCTAAATGATAAGGTTTGAGGAAGGTTTTTTGTTTGAGTTTTTGTATATCTTTCTGAGGTGAAAAACGATTTTTACTAGTAACAAAATATAAGTTAAGAGAGACTAAGACAATCATCCAATACATGAAGTATCTTAACTCATGGGATTGAGGGAAATTAGCTGCTACTAAGGACATAACTACTAAAACAATAGCAGCGATACTAGTTTCTCGATCGCGATTGAATAATGATATATAGCCAAATAGTACTAAATGAAACAATACATATGAACCGAAAAAACCACCCATACGATTACTATCTGGATTTTCACTCCATTGATCGATCGACCAAGGAGCAGCCTTTATATCTAAAATTGAATAAAGCCATCTTTGCGCTCTAGGTGCATTACCAAGATAACCAGGAGCAGCATTATATAAAGGGAGAGTATGGTTAAGCACTTTTCCTGCTATTTCAATTCTGACTGGATAAAAAGGATTACCATAAAGAGCAATATTTTTAATTGGTGTAGCAAAGATTAGGATACTTGCCAAACAAAGACTGAGAAAAAAAGCAATCAATCTTACAGGCGAACCTTTTTCTTTGTTAATTTTTCGCCAGCGTAACCAAAGAAGACGACTACCAGCAAAACAAAGCACCAGAAAAACCAAAGGAATTAATTGTGGTTTAGCATTAGCAGCAGCAGCAGCAGATAAAATAATAATTATTAGATTAGGTAAATTATCTGCTTCTCGATCTTTTTTTAGATAAATTAAATAAGTCATTAAAATTAAGATCGCCAAGAAAATATTAGCAGGTAAATCTACATAACAACTAGTGGCATGAGTTTGCACTAAAGGTATTGCCAGAAGCGCGATCGCACTATAATAAATAGGAATTTGCCAATAAGCTTTAAGAAACCAACAATATAAAACTATACTAAAAAATCCCACCAAGTTAGCAGCTTGAACCTTTCCTGTAATAAACCAAAAAAAACCTTGTAAAAACTGTACAAAAAGAGGAAAACCATCAAAGCGAGAACGTTCGGTAATAAACTGTTCTAAAGGTACAATTCCCCAAATTCTAGCAGCAAAAGGAAGATGATAACCCCAAGTATCGTAAGCAGGATCGATATCGATAATTGCCTTTAAAAATATTGATATTGTAAGAATTAAGGCTATTAAACTTAAACAAAATTCAAGGTTAAGTTCCTTTTTTACTAATTTCATATCTTCAATTTTGAACGATGAATTTAATTTTGTCCGACTACCGATCTTAGGATTTCTGAAATATTAATACATCTTGAAAAAAGACACCTGGAACTTCTTTCCAGTTTCCTTGATAATGTTTAATTAATTTCATTTCCGAACTCCTACAAAGAAGATCGAGACCAGTTTTATTTACACCAATAGCATCTTCAGGAACTTGCACCCATTGAGGATGAAACCACATATTCGATCCATAGGATGGTCGATCGAAAATCCATCTTTCCTGCGATGTCATATGAAATCTGCCTTTTTGATTTGACCTTGTTTCCAGGCCATTTCTGTAAGTTTCATCCAACAAAAAAAACGTAATTATTGCTTTACCATTGGGTTTAAGGACACGACTTATCTCTTGAAAGTAGAACAAAGCATCTTCTTCCTTAAGATGAGTCCATACTGATAAAGCAGTGGTTAAATCAAAACTTTCACTTTCTATGGGCCATTTGGCTTTGATATCTTTCTGAGTAGGAGCATAAGTTGCATTAGCTACATCAAAATGGATAAACTCGAAATTGGGAGAGGGATAATGACGTTGACAAAAGGTAATATCCTTTTTATTCACATCAATTCCTGTATATTTTCCATCTTTCCCTAAAAATGGTTCACTAGACATTGCTAATAAACCACTACCACAGCCTATATCCAAGATCGTGTTGTTCTCTTTCTTTTCTAGATGGAGAAACATGAGAGTTTGGAAAATACCAATAACGTGAGCCCACTCAGCATAGGAATACTTACCACCTCTTCGATTATTAGCATTGGGAATAAAACGTATATTCTTTGTTCTGCGAATACGTTGACGATCTGTAGGCGTGTACAAGCTGTCCAATAAATTATAAGGACTAATCATAAGTAAATCATATGGATCGATCCCAATCTTTCGTAATTTATTACTTGTGACACGTATGATGTTTTCTAGATTCATTTTATAGTTAACATCAAGCTAATTTTTACTACCATCAAATTTTGTTTTAACTCTAGAAAAGTTATTAAAAATAGTAAATGCCCAAAATATTAAAGCAATTAAGACTATAGAAGAAAGAGTGATAATTCTTTGTAAAATAGCAAAGTTACCTGTTTCTACCGCAGGAACACCAAGCAGTCCTAAACTACCAATCCAACTCCATTCCATAAAGCCTAAATTTGCTGGGGTAATACTTACAAGCATTGCTGATTGAACAATATTGATAGTAAATAATATTGACCAAAATTTAATCGCAAAGTTCCCTGCTAAAACAACAAAAAAGCTACGTAAAGTCCAGTTAGCATGACGCAAAACAGAAAGCCAAAATAGACGAACTGTAAATCTAGTACTGAGAATAGGAATATCTTCAATCTTGTTTTCTACTGGTAAGGATGATCTATCTTTGGAGAATAATCTTGTCAGTTGCCAGTATTTATTTACTATAAATATAATAATTGGTTTATGCCATTGAGTAATTACATAATGAGCTAATAACAAAATTCCCAGATATAAGAAAATAGCTAAAGACAAGGAAATTTTACCTAAAATAAATAAGACGGACGATGGCAATAGTATGATGGGAATAAGAATATTTAAAAACTGATCGTAAACAACAGAAAAAACCCCTTTAGATAAAGAACCAATTTTATGTAACTTGACTGCCAAACTTTGAACAAAAGTCATTCCTATATGCTGAGGTAAAAACTGAATTACTAAATTGGCAAGAATCATATAGGATAAATAAAAATTAGGCGATCGATCGTTATTTTTGGTTAATTTTTCTGTTATTAGTCGCCACTTATATGCAGATAACCAAAGATGAATGAAGGTACTAAGTAGAACGCAAGCTGCAAAAATAAAGTTGAGATGCTGGAGTTTATCAAATATCTGTTCGACCCTAACGGGAGTTACAGTCAGAATTAACCAGACTAAGAATATACCTATTCCTAGAGATAAGACAGTATAAATAATATTTTTAATAGATAGCATTAATTAGTAGTTAGTTGTTAGCAGTAGGGGCGAACGGCTATTTGCCCTTACAGTGGTTAGTGATAGAGGAGATTCGCGACGCGGAGCTAGTCCTTTAGGGCGAACTGCCCCTACAGTTGTTGACCATATCCCCATTTGGTTGTTAGATCTATGCCTATAAATTCTGATGTCTTGATAACTTCAGGTTTGAATTTTTGTTGGAGTTCATTTTTAAATTCTTCAGGGATTTCTGAAGATTTTGATGCTGGTTTCCAAAGAAATCTTTCGACTATTTGAACACGAACGAAATCAAGAAAAGCTTGAGAAAATAGCTTTTTAGTTGTGTTTTTGATAATTTGATTGTTAATTAGATAGTTTAATTGTTTGAAGCGTACTTCTTTACTAACATTCATCGATTTATACTCAGGAATGAAGTTGGGGTCTACTTCTAGAAACTCAAGGATTTCTTGATAAACTTGATGATTGTTGGCGCGAAAGTCCTCATGAATAACTACTTTGATTTGTTCAGGATTAAAGATGTCGTAATAACGTTTTATTTGTTCATAGTAGTTAATTCTTTGAGAGTAATGTGCCCAAGAAGGACACATAATGCGAGGACTAATTGACTTACCTTTAATTCTGGCATCTTCTAGGGCTAAAGCCTTAGTAAAATCTTCTTCTTCTTCGTTAGTTACTTTAACAAAATGATTGTGTAAAGAACGTAAAAAACTAACAGGTTCCCGTAAAAAAATAATTATTTTTGCTTCTGGATTAAATTGATAAATTTCTTGAGCAGCTACTTGAGAGCATAGATAGTGATCTGAAGACTCTCCTAATATTTTGGTAGACTTAGCTTGAGAAAATAATTTTAAATAGGATTCAGTATCGCGATAATCAAAATAAAGTTTCATCCCATGAAATTTATCACTTTCTTGATGAAAGTCATGACAAAAAAAATGAGGTGCTTTAATGCTTGCCATATAAATTTCTGGATGCTGTCCCAAAAAGTTATGTAATGCAGTTGTTCCTGATTTTGGTTGTCCGACAAGAAACAAGTTAGGCTTGTTCATTATTGTTAATTAAAAATAAGATTCTATTTTACGATGAAACTGATTTAACTTTTAATTTGGCTTTAAGTCTGGCGGAAACTCGCTCCTGAATGCGAGAGTCTCTGATATAGCGATGCCAACCATGAGGACCAAGACTGACAAAAGAGCATACAAGCTGACTCATATTAGTTTGTTGCCGATGAATCATTGCTGCTAAAGTTGTGTTTACTTCTGTAGAGAAGAAAGCCACCTCGCTAGTTTGCTGCTTTCTGTTTCGATCGACTTGCCATCCCAAAAGATGTTTTTCTACTACTAACTGCATTTGTTGTTTAAACTCAGTCTGAGAAGAACTACGCATAACCGTCTGAGAATTAGGATGAACCCGAAAAGAGGTTAAAGGTTGAGGATAATAAAGAGTTTGTCCAGAAGAAGCTATTTTGAGCCAAAAATCCCAATCAGCAGTGTACCAAAGATTTTCATCTAGTCTACCGACTTCTAAGGCTACATCTCGTTTAAAAATAGGGGCAGCGATCGCGATAAAATTCTGAATTAGTAGATGTTCGATCGCTAAACTAGGATCGACAACTTGGGGATATTTAGGTAAAGGACATTGCCATAAACCTAAAGAATTGCCGTCAGAATCAATAAACAAAGAGGAATGAAGAAATAGATTGACTGTTGGATATTCTTCAATCACCCTTTTCATGGTAGATAGACGATTTTTCAACCACAAATCATCTTGATGGAGAAAACAGACATATTCACCCTCCGCTAGAGCAAGAGCATAATTCGTATTTGTTACCCAATTACTCTGTCTTTTCCTTTGAATGACTGTAAGCGGAAGTTTGTCTTGATAAGATTTGGCTATGGCAAGAGTAGAATCACTAGAACCATCATCTACGATAATGCATTCAATCTCATCATCGCCCTGAATAAGAATTGAATCTAAAGCAGAAGCTAAATAAGCTTCACCATTATAGGTAGGGATTAAAACAGATAGCCAAGGCGTTTGCATATATTTAGGAGTTCAGGAGTTCAGGAGTTCGGGAGTTCAGGAGTTGGGGAGTTCGGAAGTTGGGGGGTTCAGTAACTTCTGTATTCTCAAAAAACTCCTCAAAATTAAATTCTTTTCAAACCCAAAACGCTCAAAAAGAAACTGGAGAATATAATTTGAAAACCAAGGGCAAGGGTAGTAACCGCAGGAATAACAATCCTCATTACTTCTACAGGATTTAATGCACCGAAAGAAGTATTTTCCCAGAGCATAAAAGCGTAAACTGAAGAAATAAACCCAATCAACAGAAGAATACAACCAGTAATTAATCCTCCTTCCAAATTGATAAAACGTAGGAGGCGATTTAATTTGGCATCTCTGGGCAATAAGCCTTCGTTGATGGCAAATACTTTAGTAAATACGGCAAAACTAACTAGCTGAAAACCAATAATAATGGCAGCCGAAGAGTAAAGTAAAGTATGTATTTTGGGGCTGGAAATTAAACCAAAAGTAGTAATTAAACCCATCAAAACCAGGAATAAACCAGGATAAAAGAATAGCCAACGGGGACTGTAGAGCAGTAGAAAACGAAGATGTCGCCAACCATCTCGCCAGGTATTGAGGTGAGGAGGACGACTGCGACCATCAGGTGATAAGGTAGTAGGTACTTCAGTAATACGCATTTTATTGAGAGTAGCTTTAACTACCATCTCGCTCGCGAATTCCATTCCTGTGGTGCGTAAATCTAACTGTTCGATCGCATCTCTTCTAAAACCTCTGAGTCCACAATGAAAATCATTACAGGGACTAGCAAAAAACAATTTACCAATCCAGGTTAAAACAGGATTACCCAAATACTTATGTAAGGGTGGCATTGCTCCTGGCTTAATTCCACCTTTAAAGCGATTGCCCATTACCAAGTCATAACCTTGGCGTAGTTTGTATAAGAAAGGATTAAGATTACTGAAATCATAGCTATCATCAGCATCAGCCATAATCACATATTGCCCAGTTGCACTTAAGATACCACCTCTAAGCGCACTGCCATAGCCTTTTTGTCTAACATGGATTACTCTTGCTCCCATACTTTTGGCAATATCTTGAGAGCCATCAGTACTACCATTGTCAGCTATTATAATTTCTCCAGCTATATCATTCTCAGTTAAATATTTTTGAGCTTTTTTAATGCAAGTTGCTAATGTCTCCGCTTCATTGAGACAAGGCATGAGGATAGACAGTTCTACCACAGATGTTCCCAAATCGGGATATTTTTGGATTGGCAAGCGATCGAGCATAACCTAAATTCACATATTTGAAACACAAATAAATAAATAACAATAAAATGTGAATTTGTAGCGAAAGACTCTTGACTTTCTTGAGGGTTTTTGTTCTAAATAGTTTAAACTTCTAGTCGATCGACCTTGGGCAAACAAAATGTCAGCAGAATTATTGATCGCTAATCAAAAAATAGAGTGCAATTGAAACTTTTGTGAACTTGGATTACTAAAATCGATCGACACTTAAAGGCTTTATAAGCCTAAACTTTGGTAAGACTATTTCCCAAAAAAATGTTTTAAGCTGAACTTAAAATAAATTTCTTCGTCTAAGTCTATTGAAGTTTGGGTGAAAAACAATGTTATCTGCTATGAGCCAGAAACTTAAGTACTCGATACTAACATCAATTTGTGGATTATTGTTATGGTTTGGATTAGTTAGTTGTCAAGCAGCTCACAGTTTAGATAATGATGCTAAAGTTCTGCATGTTGTAAATCGTCTCAGTTTTGGTGCAACGGCAGAACAAATAGAACAGGTAAAATCTAGTGGAATAGAAGCTTATATCAAAGCGCAATTAGCTCCAGAATCAATTCCCAACTCACCCAAACTAGAGAAAAATCTAGCCAAACTAGATACCCTAGGCATGAGTACTCATGAAGCATATAACAAGTATTTTATCAGCCAACAAAAAAGAGCAAACTTATCACCACAAGAAGTTAAGCAAAGACGACAAGCAAGACGAGTAGTTTATCATCAAGCAGTAGAATCTAACTTAGCTAGAGCGATCTCTTCTCCTCATCAATTACAAGAGGTCATGACAAATTTTTGGTTTAATCATTTTAATGTTTTTGCCAGGAAGAATAATATAGATCTGCTAGTAAGCAATTATGAAAATAAAATTAGAGGTAATTCCCTGGGAAATTTTCGTGATTTATTGGGTGAGACGGCAAAGCATCCAGCTATGGTTATCTATTTGGACAACCGCTTAAACAGTGCGCCTAATAGCCCAGGAGCAAGAGGTAATGCTAGAGGCTTAAACGAAAACTATGCCCGTGAATTACTTGAACTGCATACTTTGGGTGTAGACGGAGGCTATACTCAAGACGATGTAGTTGCTTTAGCCAGAATTCTCACAGGATGGGGTACTATTGGCCCTCAAGCTAATCGCGAAGGGGACAATGGCTTTGTTTTTCACAAAAACCGTCACGACTTTGGAGATAAAGTTTTTTTAGGCAAGACTATTAAAGGTAGAGGCAAAGAAGAAGTAGAAGAAGCCCTAGATATGTTGGCTGCTCATCCTTCCACAGCCCGTTTTATTAGTTATAAATTGGCACAATATTTTGTCGCTGACGAACCTCCAAACAGTTTAGTCGAAAAATTAGCGAGTACTTTTCAACAATCTCAAGGAGATATCAAAAGTGTCTTAGATACTCTCTTCCATAGTTCTGAGTTTAACGACCCTCAGTATTATCATCAAAAATTCAAAACACCTCAACAGTACCTAATTTCCCTAGTCAGAGCAGCAGACATCAACAATCCTAATTACAATCGTCTGCGAGGAATGCTCAATCAATTAGCTATGCCTGTGTTTCTCTGTCCTACTCCTGACGGTTATGATAATACTCAAGGTGCTTGGCTTAACCCAGATTCAATGCTGAAAAGAATTAGTCTAGCAACAGCGATCGCCAATGGGAATTTGAATAAAAAAGATCCTGTAGATATTAACAAAATAGAAGCTAGTTTAGGCGGTAATTTATCAGCACAAACTAAAGAAGCTTTAGCTAAAAGTCCTTCTCGACTTCGCGCAGCTTTGCTCTTAGGTAGTCCAGAAATGATGTACCGATAAAGATTAGATAATTACCACCACTCGAAACTAATCTATTCCTTTCTTTTTGTTAAAACATCTTTCCGAAAAAATATTTTAAGCTGAAATTGAACGTAAATGTACTTGTATTATGTCTATTAGTTTGGGTAAAAAAAATGTTATCCACCATGAACCAGAAACTTAAATACTCGATCCTAGTACCAATTTGTGGAGCATTGTTATGGTTTGGATTAGTTAATCATAAAACAGCCACCAGTTTAGCTAATGACGCTCAAATTCTACATGTTGTCAATCGTCTCAGTTTTGGTGCGACAGCAGAACAGATAGAGCAGGTAAAATCTAGTGGGGCAGAAGCTTACATCAAAGCGCAATTAGCTCCAGAATCAATTCCCAATTCACCCAAACTAGAGAAACATTTAGCCAAACTAGACAAGCTAAGTATGAGTACTAGTGAACTCTATAATAAATATGTATCCCCACAACAAGTAAAAAAAATACGCCAAGAGAGAAAAAAAGTTTATCAACAAGCAGTAGAATCTAGCCTAGCCAGAGCGATCGCTTCTCCCCATCAATTACAAGAGGTCATGACAAATTTTTGGTTTAACCATTTTAATGTTTATGGCAAAAAACGCATGACCGATCTCTTGGTAGGAAATTATGAAAATCAAATTAGAGAACATGCCCTAGGAAATTTTCGCGATTTATTGACTGTAACAGCGAAACATCCAGCCATGCTTTTTTATCTAGATAACCATCTAAATACTGCGCCTAATAGTCCAGGGGCAAATGGTAATTCTCAAGGTTTAAACGAAAACTATGCCCGTGAATTACTCGAACTGCACACTTTAGGCGTAGAAGGGGGCTATACTCAAGATGATGTAGTTGCTTTAGCCAGAATTCTCACTGGATGGGGTGTCGATCGTCAAGAGCGTTACGGAGATGAAAACGGGTTTTTCTTCTACAAGAAGCGTCACGACTTTGGAGATAAAGTTTTTTTAGGCAAGACTATTAATGGTAGAGGCAAAGAAGAAGTAGAAGAAGCTCTAGATATGTTGGCTGCTCATCCTTCTACTGCTCGTTTTATTAGTTATAAATTGGCACAATATTTTGTTGCTGATGAACCCCCAAACAGTCTCGTCGAAAAATTAGCGAGTACTTTTCAACAATCTCAAGGTGATATTAAAAGTGTCTTAGATACTCTCTTCCATAGTTCTGAGTTTAATGACCCTCAGTATTACCAGCAAAAATTTAAAACACCTCAACAGTACCTAATTTCCCTAGTTAGAGCAGCAGACATAGAAAATCCGAATTACAATCGTCTGCACGGAATGCTTAGTCAATTAGCTATGCCTGTGTTTCTCTGTCCTACTCCTGACGGCTATGACAATACTCAAAGTGCTTGGCTCAATCCAGATTCAATGCTGAAAAGAATTAGTCTGGCAACAGCGATCGCTGATGGTACTTTAGATGAAAAAGATTCTGTTGATGTTAACAAAATAGAAGCTAGTTTAGGTAGTAATTTATCAGCACAAACTAAAGAAGCTTTAGCTAAAAGTCCTTCTCGACTTCGTGCAGCTTTACTTTTAGGTAGTCCAGAAATGATGTATCGGTAACATTAAACAATTAACAATTAACCAAACCATGAAAAGAAGAAAGTTATTACAAACAGCTAGTTTAGTAGCAGCAGGGATGCTGACTCCTGTGGGTTGGAATAGTTGGGTAGCCAAAGGAATGGCTCAAACGAATAACCGTCAACGATTAGTAGTAATTTTTCTACGAGGTGCAGTTGATGGTTTAAATGTAGTTGTTCCTCACCAAGAAAGTGATTACTATGCTGCTAGACCAACTATCGCTGTCCCTTATCCTGGGGAAAAAGAGGGAGTAATTGATTTAGATGGTTTTTTTGGTTTAAATCCTGCTTTAGCAGATATTTTACCTTTGTGGAAACAGAATACTTTAGCTTTTGTTCATGCTTGTGGTTCTCCTGATGAGACCCGTTCTCATTTTGATGCCCAAGACTATATGGAAACTGGGACTCCAGGGATTAAAGCTACTGATGATGGTTGGATGAATAGGTTATTTGCCACTATGCCTAGAGATCGACCAACCCAAGCACTTAATGTAGGCAATAATACTCCCCGTATTCTTCAAGGTGAAATGCTGATCGCCAGTATAACGCCTGGAAAAAATTCAGCGAGAGCTTTACCTATAGATAGACCAAATATTAGTAAGGCTTTTGATCTTTTATACAGCCAAAACGATGCTTTGAGTAAAGCTTATCAAGAAGGTCGTGAAGCTAGAAATGTGGTTTTAGCAGAATTAAGTGAAGAAATGATGTCTTCTGCTCGTGGCGCACAAAACGCAGATGTGTTTGTTGATGACGCGATCGAAGTAGCTAGATTAATGGTAGGTAATGCCAAAACTCAATTAGCTTTTATGGAGATTGGTGGTTGGGATACCCATATCAATCAAAAAAATAGTCTTAATAAATCTTTAAAATCTCTTGGTCAAGGGTTAGC
>JASJDI010000130.1 GCA_030065155.1 Xenococcaceae cyanobacterium MO_188.B29 | reverse complement strand
GATTCTAAATCAGTATCTTTATCTTATCTATTTTGGAATTTTCTTAAAATAGGTAGTACTGCTTTTGGCGGTTTTATGGCTGTAGTTTCCGTAATTGAAAATATCATTGTTGGGAAACGGAAACTCTTAACCCACGAAGATATGTTAGACGGTATTTCTTTGGCTAGTGTTTTACCTGGCCCTGTTGCTGCTAATGTGGTAGCTTATGTTGGTTATCGCCTGGGTGGGTTTTTCGGTTCTTTAATGACAACCATAGCAGTATTATTACCTTCCTTTTTCTTAGTTGTCGTCTTAACTATTGTCTATCTGCAAGCAGGAGATATTCCCGCAGTCAAAAATATCTTGGCAGGATTTATTCCTGCTGTAGTAGCAATTATAATGAGTGCTGCTACTCGTATGAGTCAAAAAGCAATTAAAGGTTGGCGAGAAATAATTATTGCTGTTGTCGCTGCTATTTTGCTGAAAACAATCGGTGGATTCTATATTACCTTAATTGTTATTTTTGGTGCAGGTTTAATTGGTTGGTTTTGTTTTCGGGGTAAAGTAGCTAAGAATTTAGCAGAAAACTCTACTCAAACTAGCCATGAGCCTCTGCAAATCAAGAAAATAATTATTCCTGGGCTGATTTTGGCAGTAACATTGTTATTATCCCTAATTCCTCTACCTTTAGGACAAGACAGTCTAGCCAAACTATTTATTACTTTTTCAGGAATGAGTTTAACCCTATTTGGTGGTGGTTATGTATTTATTCCCATGATCCAAGAAGTAGTAGTAAATAATTATCATTGGGTAACACAGGAACAATTCAATAATGCGATCGCGATAGGACAAATTACCCCAGGGCCAGTTTCCATTAGTGCTGCTTCTATTGGCTACGTAGTTAAAGGAATTGTCGGTGCAGCAGTGGCAACTATCGGGATTTTTTTCCCACCAGCATTACTAATTATAACCATGTCTCATTTGCTAGAACATATTAAAAATTCTGTGACTATTCAAGCAGCACTGAAAGGTATTCGTCCTGCGGTAATTGGCATGATTTTTACAGCAGCGATTGTCGTTGGACAAACTGCGCCGTTGCATTGGGCTAGTATACTTATTTATGAAGCATCTTTAGTAGCTATCTGGATATTCAATTTAGAAGTAGTCTTCATTATTCCTCTTGCTGGAGTTGTTGGCTTATTTCTTTATTAGATTTTTTGGGAATAGGTACAATTCATCCAATTTTTTACTCGTTTCCAGACAAAATTCAAAAGATAAGGATCATTAGCATCAAACCACTCTATTTCTGGATAAGTTTTAAACCAAGTTTGCTGTCGTTTAGCAAATTGACGGGTATGAACAATTGTTAGTTCAATTGCTTCGGCTAAAGAAATATCTCCATTTAGATACTGCTTAATTTCTGCATAACCTAAAGTATTTAAGAGGGGTAAATCTTGTCCATATTTTTGACATAAACTTTCCACTTCTTCAACTAATCCTAACTCAATCATTTTATTAGTGCGTAGGGCAATTCTTGTTTGTAAAACATCTCGATCGCAATCTAAGCCAATATGTAAAATAGGATAGTTGGGTGGGTTTTCTCCTTGTTGAGCAGAAATAGGAGAACCCGTGACATAAAATACTTCTAAGGCTCTTATCGTTCTCACTCGATCGTTAAAATGAATTTTTGTAGCTGCTGCGCGATCGACTTGAGTTAAAAAAGCATATAGTTGAGTTTGTCCTAAAGATTCTAACTGCGATCGTAATTCTGGGTGAGGTGATACTCTGGGTATTTTTAAACCTTTAGTAACTGATTTAAGATATAAACCTGTACCTCCCACTAAAAGAGGAGGAAAGGCATTATTTAAGGCTAAATTCTGAGTTATTAAAGCTTGAGCTTGTTCTTGATATTCTGCCAAAGTTAGAGTGTCAGTAGGGTTGCAGATATCGATCAGATAATGAGGTACTAAATTTTGTTCGGCAATAGATGGTTTGGCTGTACCAATATCAAACTCTCGGTATACTTGGCGAGAATCAGCACTAATAATAACCGTATCAAGACGCTGTGCTAGTTCTAAAGCTAACCCAGATTTTCCCGTAGCCGTTGCACCACAAATAACAATTAGCATAAAAATATTAAGAAATTTTTACTAAAGTTTTTATTTTTAATAACTAAAATAGTGTGTAATTACAAACAAATCAACTTAGCCAGCTAAGCTGAACGATACATTTTTTATATAGCTTATAGTACTATGCCTAAATCATCTCAAAAAGATGAACAATCAAATGAAATAATTAAAGAATTAGAAAAATTTATAGATAAAACTGGATATGATTGGCTCAAAAGTAATAAAAAAAGTCCATCTAATAAATCTGTAAATATTCTTTTTAATGAACGGAAGTTGGTTGCTTATTTATTATTAGTGTATATTATTTTATGGTTATTTTTGATATTACTTGTCTATTTGTTATTTTATTCTGACGTATCATCTTGGAGAAATTATGTAGTTTTAATTTTGATGATGATTATTTTGTTTATGATTGGTCTAGGATTCATTGATAGCATCTTTTTAATCTTTAAAAGAAAAAAGCCAAAAGAATTTATCAACAAAATAAGAGAAGTCAGAATAGATGATTATTGGGATGTAATTAAAAAGTTGGGCAATAACATTGATTTAGCATCACTTAAAAAAGAAAAAATCAAAATTAAAGTAATTCTCAATAAAATCAAAAAATCAGAAAAAAGAATGGAAAAATTCAATTATATATTCGCATTATTGTTTATCCTTTTAATTGTATTTGTTTTTGGAATACCAGTTCATAGCTTAGATAAAAATTGGATTGTGAGTATCTTAGGTATAAGTGGAGTAATAGCGATTATTACAGCGACTTTATCACTTATTAGGGAAGTTAGCGATGGCTATATTATTATTTACGAAAAATGTTTATTTATCTTACAAGAGGCGGAAGTCCTAGCTAATGCTCTTGAGGAGCAGAGATTTAGAAATATAATGATAGAAAATAAAGCCAGAGTCAGAGAATAAATTCATTGGTGAATTATCAGGGAAATTAAATAGCTCTGATATTTATTTCCATGTATTATCTACAAGTGCTATTTTTTCTCAGAAAACATCATAATAAATTGTTTTGAATAAACTATCTAAGTTCAAAAAAACTTTGAACTTTGAACTCTGAACTCCTGAAACTCCTGAACTCCTGAACTCCTACTCTAAGCTATATCTCTAACCAAACCAGATTCTTGTACAGGAATAAGTAAAGTAAAAGTAGTTTGATTATCTTGACTTTTCAACTGGATAGATGCACCCAAAACTTCTGTCAGATTTTGTACTAAGTTTAGTCCTAAACCCTTTCCCTTTCTAGACCCAAAATCTTTACCAGGAAGACGATAAGATTGCTCAAAAATTCGTTGTTGTTCATATACAGGAATTTCCACTCCTGTATTACTGACACTAAGCTGAATCATTTCCTCAAATGTACTAACAGAAATATTAATTGTTCCTCCTTGGGGAGTATATTTACAAGCATTATTGATTAATTCAACTACAATTCTTTCTAAAGTAAAAGAATCAGTTTTGATTAGAGGAATATTTGCTGCTATGTCAAACGTTAATTTTTGCTGTTGTATATAAACCCTATCTAGGAAATTTTCTATAATTTTAGGAATCCAACTTGACAAATCAATCCATTTAGAGATGCTTTTTGTGTGGTAAATATCTGTATGATAGAGAGCTAGTAATTCATTAACCAGTTGAGTTTGTCGCTGACAAGATTGCTGAAAAAGATGAAAAACTTTAGGTAATATGTTATTTTTGGGCGTTATTAGCTCTTTTTCTAGAATATTTTCGAGAGTTTGAGCAGCAAGTTGAATGCTACTAGTATAACCATGCAATTCATGGGAGATAGCTTTGAAAAAGTCATCTTTTTTTTGATTTGGTTCTTCTAATTCACTAATTTGTTGCGAGGCTTGTTTATACAATCTAGTTTGATAAAATGCGTTTGCACATTGATTAGCTACTTGCTTGACTAACTGAATTTCCCATTCCTGAAACATCTTTTCTTTGGGTCGAATTAACCAAAGATTACCTAAAATGCCTTGTTCATTATAGATAGGGCAAGCTAATCGAGTCATTTGCAGTTTTTGTGGATTAAACACAGAGATTCTTTCTGCAAATTGCAAAAGCTGCTGATTCAATAACTGCTTATACACTTGAGGAAAATCAGCAATATCTCTAACTTCTCCTTGGTCTAGAGGTAAAGTTGTAGTGTACTCATACACTACTGTGGCTGTAGTTTTGGAGGAATCGTAAAGTTCAATTTGACAGTGATTGACTTTGAGGATTTGTGCTAATCCACGGGTAGCAGTTTGCCAAATTTGTCTTTCATCTGGACTTTTAGATAATTTCTGAGGTGTGTATTTTGCTAAAAAGTTATAGTTAAGAGCCTGTCGTAACTGAGCAGTTCGTTTTTGTGCCTGTAATTTCAATGTCATAACGATACTCCACTCTTATTAAAAACGTGATTTTAATTAGGTAACTAGTGAATTTTCTAAATCTAGCTCAGTATATTCAAGCTCAATCTGGCTAATACTGCTTACAAGAAAATCACCGATATTTCGTCATTTATCTAGCTAATTTCCCCTTTATTTTCGGAGTACCAATGCTAGTTAACCAGAGTTATTTCACGTAAATTTTAAGTGGAGTATTGTTTTTATCTGTATTAATACTTAGGTATATAAACCAGTTAGGTTTATTTATCCATTAGTGTTCGTGAGAGGGATCAACGATTGAATACCTCAAATCCAAGAATAACCTTATAAAATGGACAAAATTCAGTTTTTAAGCACATTATGGAGTTAAAAGTTAGTTTGCCTACCCTATCCTCTAAGTAGTCGTGCAAAATTAATTGGATAGTTGAGATAGGGTTTAGGTGTTAGGTTTTAGGTGTTAGGGAAAAATGGAATGTACAAATAATTTTGTTTAGGTACTTAATGACTATTGATTCCATAAAGTACGCCACCAAGGAATAGGTTGAGATTCAACAAACTCAACTTTATTGCGAATATCATTAATATTCCAGCCTGTTAAGCTAGCCAAAGTTTGCACTTCTCTTTCTTGCCTATCTCTTACAGAGCGTTTATATTCATTAGCTGCACTACAATTCATTTCCCCAGTGTAAGGATGGCGAATAACGTAACGTCCTTGAAATAATTGTCTATTGCCTGTTGCTTGAAACTTCAAATCTTCAGGAAATTTATCTCCTGTGTAACGGACATGAAGACGGGTAATAAAGACATTATTACGAGGACTGCGGAGATTCCTAGAAGAGGAATTTAACCAAAATACACCAGCTTGTTTTAATTCTTCCCTATTTAAAGGTTCAGCACTACAAGGATCGCAACTACCCATATCCCAAGCATATTCTAAAAAAGCCACTTGTTTATTTTCTCGTTCATAGGATTTCTGGAACATTGAAGTATAAAAATTCTTAAACTCTGCCTTGACAAATTCAGGAATATCTCGATCGGAAGGAACTTTGACGGTGCGATAGTTGGTTAGTTCAGTTTGTCCTTGAGGAGAAAGAAGATAAACAATTAAATCTTGTTCCTGTTTCGCATTTACCATGCCTAAGCGAATTGGTAACATATACTTGGGTGATTCATAGGCGATCGATATTGGTCTAAGTTTCTTAAATCCTTGCTGGTCATATTCTGTCAAATTCACCTTGGCTACAAAAAATTTCATGTTTTGGCGAATATAAGGTTGCAAGATTTCTTTTGCACCTGGAGGAATTTTGTAACCGTTGTGCGTTAGCCAAGTTTCTAAGCCGTCAGATTCTTTGGCACTGAGAATAAGAATATCGTATTCACCAACAGTAAATTGTTCTTCGATAGTCACTCCTAAACTTCTTTCTTGCCGAAGTCCACTTTCCATACTTGCTGCTTGTGGCGCAGTCTTGAACATTATGTCTTCGTCAAATGCTCTTATTTCACAAGGATTAGAGTCAAAATACTCTACTAATCTGGGTGCGCTAAAACTATCTAATCTAGATAATATTTTCGGATTGCCAACATGAACTTGTTCTTCTTTTAAAATTACTGGTACTGGCACAACTAACGCAAAATCTTTTACTTCACCTTGATAGTCATTTGCCATCGTCAAAACAGTTCTTTCTCCATCTCTAGAAATAATTACTTGAGAGGCTTGATTATATAGATTAGTATCTGCTTTAGCGACATAAAAACCGCAGAAAGC
Source organism: Xenococcaceae cyanobacterium MO_188.B29 (assembly GCA_030065155.1). Lineage (GTDB taxonomy): Bacteria > Cyanobacteriota > Cyanobacteriia > Cyanobacteriales > Xenococcaceae > JASJDJ01. The sequence continues at coordinate 10,109 of JASJDI010000130.1, read as the reverse complement.
CTGTGCTGGTTGCATACCAACCATAAAAATAGTTATTGCCAAAAAGCAAGACCATAAAATACGTAGTGGTTTCATAATTTTGTATGTGTAGATGGGGAAGATTATACAAATGAGGAAGATAGAGGACAGGAAAGATATCGGACAGATGATACCAATCTCTAATCCCTAACTACTAACATTCTTTTCCAAGTAAACCTAGGCGCAGACCAAGCGCGATCGAATAAAATAGTAAGGGGAGATATAACAAACAATGCCCAGAAAATAGCTGTAGATAGATAGAAATAATCTTGCAAAATGAAAGTAACTACAGCAATGCTAACTGCCCAAATTAGACGACTAATAGTAGCATTAGGAATAGAGCGAGGGTCAGTCAACATAAACAGAGCAAATAATAATAAACTGCCACTCATAAACTGATGTTGCCACACTTCCCAACCCCAACCCAACCAAAAATTACGCATTGCTTCTAAACTGGCGTAACTTAATAGAAAAGCAACAGAAGTATCCCAACGACCGACTTTTTTGAGGACAATACCTCCCATACCTGCAAATAATAGTAAATACCACCAATTTGTTCCCCATTGACCAGGAGAAACCCAAGCATCATTAGTAAGTATTAGAGCAGAAATAATACCAAAGTTAGCAGGATTAAAAAAATGCTTGTTATGGAAACGAAATAAAAATTTACTAGCTATTGCTAAACAACTTGCGATCGCCATTGTTGTATAATTATTTCCTCGGAGTAATAGGCACAATCCCAAAGCAGTTATTAAAGCACTCTGTAAAGAAGAAATAACTTTAGGATTAAATATATTCTCGATCGATAGTTGAGTATTATTAGTTAAGCAAATGTGGTCATTTTTTTTCTTGGCATATTCAACCAGAGCCGATAAGCACCATTGAACTAGAAGACAACTAACTATTACTACAGCAATTAAATCAGGGCGTAGTGTCCAATCTCTTGTGCCAATACCTAAACACAGAAAAAAAGACAGAAACAAAATTTGATAAATGCGAGCATCATCTAATATTTTAGGCGATCGCGCTAATGTATATATATCTTTCATGGAAATAACTATAACTTTCTACCAAAATACCTGTAACTAGGAATGATTCCCTTTATTTCTCTTCTAGTATGTCTTCTGCTCTAGATAAATATTGGTAACGTTACCGTTCTTGTAACAGAAAAATTTAATGATAATTGAATAAAAGTTTAAAAAAATCTATAGCAATTCTAGTTCATCAATGGACAATTGATAGTTGACAATTGGTCAATTCAGTTTAAGACCTCTTCATTTATGAAGAAGTAAGAAGAAAAGATCTTTCCTATTATTTCAATCCTCTTCTTTTAAGGAGGGGTAATTGTTCATTGTCCATTGTCCATCATCCATTGTTGAATAGTTATTTTCTATGCTCTACTAACTCCTTCTCCGAAATATTGACATATTGCTATAGATATCAGTGTTAATAGTCAATTTTAATAATGATAAAAGAGGAAATTTGACTTTTGGTAGCTGCAAATAAGCAATTTAGCTAGAGTTACTTTAGTCAAAAATCTTTACAGATTTACAAAAATAAAATCTTGATTGAGAAAAAAAGTTTTAAATTTAGCTAACTATTGCCAAAAACAGTTTTGACTTTTTTATCAAAAAAATCCTAATTCAGAAAAAAAATGTGACAATTTAGATATTTAACGGTATATTTTTTATAATGTCAATTAGAGAAGACATAGTGTAACTGTCAATCACAAAAAAAAGAGGAAAATATAGACAATTATGAGCGAAATGGCAACTGCTCCATTAACAGGAAAAGCCTTACTTCAAAAAGTAAAAGAGTTATCTCACTTACCTAGACGAGAAACAGCTAAACGATGCGGTTATTATACAATCACAAAAGATAATCAAACTAGAGTAAACTTAACTGACTTTTATGATGCTGTTCTGGGAGCTAAAGGTGTTCCTCTCGATCCAGAAGGTGCAAAAGATGGTCGTGGAAGAGAACCTACTTATCGAGTAAGTGTTCATAAAAATGGTCAAATTGTGATCGGTTCTACCTATACTCAAGCTATGGGATTAAAAGAAGGTGATAAATTTGAAATCAAATTAGGTTACAAACACATTCATCTTAAACAAATTGATGATGATGTGAATGGAGTTGTCGAAAATTGATACTCCATCCAACAATTTAGGTTACATAAATCGCCTTTGATAACAAAGGTGATTTGTATTTATTTACATTTGCTAGATAGTTTCTTCTGATTTGTTTCAAGTAATTATTTTTTTGATAATCTGGGGTGCTATCTGGTTGCCGATCGCTATACCTATTGCTCTAATAATTGATTGGCAACCAGGCAAATCGATCTCAATTAAGCAGAAATTAATTTTCCTTGCTTCTCTTTATCCGATCGCTCCTGTAATTATATGGCTCGTCACAAAAATTGAAAATACATCTTGGGCATATTATGGATTAAATTGGCAGCCAAGTATCTTTTTATCTTCTACCATAGGATTCGGTCTAGGAATCATTAGTTTAACAATTATATTTATCTTAGAATCATTCTTAAGCTTAATCAAACTGGAATGGTCAAATACTAGGCGTTTATTACCAATAACTTTACCTGTTTTAATTTTAGGACTGGGAATTGCAATTATAGAAGAATTAGTATTTCGTGGTTTTATCTTTAATCAATTAGAGATAGATTATACTTATTGGCTAGCAGCAATCATATCTAGTCTTATTTTTGCTGTATTACATTTAATTTGGTCTCCAAAAGAAACCTTGCCTCAATTACCAGGATTGTGGCTAATGGGAATAGTATTAGTAGGAGCGAGACTAATAGATAATGGCAATCTAGGTTTAGCTATTGGATTGCACACAGGTTGGATTTTCAGCTTATCTTGTGTAGACTCGGCAGAATTAATTACCTACACAGAAAAAAAGCAAACTTGGTTAACAGGAATTAATCAACAACCTTTAGCTGGAGTTGCAGGTATCTTCGGTTTGTTGATAACTGCAATCGTTTTATGGTTGTTTAATCATTTCTTGGGAATTTATCTTTAAGAGTTTGAATTGTAATCTAACAAGGCTTTAATCTATATCATGAAACTTGTACCCTTGAACTAGGAGCAAATTAAGATTATTACTTAAATGTATAGTCAAGTAACAAGTAAACCCATTGCAGATATTTTAGTCATTGATGATACACCAGAAAACCTAGCTTTACTTTCCCAGATGCTGACGGAAAGAGGGTATAAAGTGCGTAGTGTCACTAAAGGTTCAACTGGTTTACGAGGAGCGCTCGCAGTACCACCAGATTTAATTTTACTAGATGTTAAGATGCCTCAAATGAATGGTTATGAAGTGTGCCAGAAATTAAAAGCGGATGCACGTACCCAGGATATTCCTGTAATCTTTATTAGTGCTTTAGGAGATGTGCTTGATAAAGTCAAAGCCTTTCAAGTAGGTGGGGTAGACTATATTACTAAACCATTCCAAGTAGAAGAAGTTTTAGCTCGTTTGCAAACTCATCTGACGCTCTGCAAACTGCAAAACCAACTGCAAGCGCAAAACGCCAAATTACAGCAAGAAATCAAAGAAAAAACTGCTGCAGAGGAGAAATTTGCCAAAGCCTTTCGTTCCTGTCCTAATCCTATCGCGATCGCGACTTTAGCGGAAGGACGTTTTGTCGATGTTAATAGTTGTTTTCTGGCTATGAGTGGCTATACTCAAGCAGAAATTATTGGTCATACTATTGCAGATATCCATTTAGAATCAGCGATCGCAGCTTATGCAGATATAATCAAACAATCTCAAGAAAAAGGTTTTGTTCACAACCAAGAGTTTCAATTTCGGACTAAGGATGGGGAAATAAAAACAGTTTTATTATCAGTAGAATTGATTGAATTAGCTGGTACTCCCTGTACTCTGAGTATTATGAACGATATTACCGAACATAAACGCCTAGAAAATGAATTTATATCGCTAGTATCTCATGAACTACGTACTCCCATGACTTCAATGATGGGAGCATTGGATTTATTAAGTTCTGGTCAATTAGGTACTCTGACAGAACAAGGTCAACAAGTTCTTGATATTGGCATTAAAAATACTGAACGTCTTATTCGTCTGGTTAATGACATTTTAGACTTAGAGCGAATGAAGTCGGGTAAGATTACTATGCAGCAGGTTAAATATAATATAGTTCAACTCCTGACTCATGCTATAGAAACCATGAAACCTATGGCAAAACAAGCACAAATTAATTTAAGTTTAGAAATAGCCAATCCTCAGCCTATTAATCTATGGATAGATCCTGACAGAATATTACAAACTCTAACTAATTTACTTAGTAATGCCATTAAATTCTCTGAACCAAATCAAACTATTTACGTAAAGGCGGATAAACAATCAGATTGGTTACAACTTTCTGTACAGGACTCTGGTAGAGGAATTCCTGCTAACAAACTCCAAAACATTTTTGAACGTTTTCAACAAGTAGATGCTTCTGATTCTCGTCAGAAGGGCGGTACAGGTTTAGGTTTAGCAATTTGTCGCCATATTATCGAACAACATAACGGCAAAATTTGGGTTGAAAGTGTTTTGGGTAAAGGTAGTACCTTTTACGTTAATTTGCCTTTAAGTTACAAATAATCACAATCGATCTAGAGAAAATCAGTATTTTCACTTAAAGACGGACAAAAATAGGTAAATTCGTATTGGTATTTTAATGAGTAAGTAGGAGAAGCTTGTGAGTAACTCTATCATTGACTTAGTGGATAATTTACCCACCAATAATATTACAGTGAAAGTCTTAAAATCACTAGATTTTGTTTTGCCTGGAAAGTGGGGAAACTTGGTTGGTTTCGACAATAGCATTAGTGCTATTACAGGAGTAACTACTACTCAAGATATTGCAGAAATTCGCGATCGCGCTATAGATCTCTACGATGATAAGAAAAACGGATATCAAACAGCGATTTGGCTGTATCAAACAGTAGATAGCGCAGATAAGGCGATCGCAGCAGCAGCACTTGCTGATAAAATTGGCGATACTTTCCGTTTTATTCCTTTCCTAGATAAACTTACTCCCAAAGCTGATTCTGTTCAAAGTGTCGATCTAAAACTAAAATTAGTTGCGGAATTGATTGCCTACAGTAAAATCCATGGCATTGCTCTTAATCCAGTCAAGTTTGCTACTTCTTTAAAAGAGAACTATCATCATGAGGCACTATTGCGAATGGGAGCCTTGATCTGTATTGATGGCATAATTCCTCTTGGTGCCAATTTCGTTTCTACAATACGTACAGACCTAGACACAAGTAATACCAATTTAGTTGGCACTCCTGCTTTTAATGTTGTCAATGATTTAATTCCCGTTGAAGATAAACAAGGATTTGTTAATGAAAGTTTTGATGCTGTGGGGGACTGGATGAATAATGTAATTAATTCTTTCCATTTAACTCGCAATTCTCTAGTCGATCGATTTGGGGGTTTTATTGAAATTGCTGATGATAAGTTGGATTATTTAGCAGCATTTTTAGACGGTAGTACCAATTTTTTCGAGCATACTGGTATTCAAACTGTTGCACGCCAGTTAATTAATCGAGCTTATCAAGAGATGAGTTAGATTCCTAGTTCAAGCGATCTTAAGGAAATTGCATAAAATATCTTTACAAGCTTATTGACAATATTTTGCAATTAACTCAATAATTGTATTGTCTGTTTTATGGATTAAGTTTATGGCGATCAGCGAAGCTGGCACGCCAAGCGCGATCACGAAGTGCCAGGCTTTGCCTGATCGCTTCTTCTTCCCCCATAACCAATACTTTTATGACTAAAAAGCGAAAAAAATTACCTTTTTGGTGTCGTCCGACCTTTTCTCCAGAACAAGGCGTATTATTAGTCTTATTTGGTTCTTTTCTGACTGGTACAGCTTTGGCACAAGAGTGGAATCAATCAACAAACTTAGCTTTAATCTGTGCTTTTTTTGCTTTACAGGTAGAACATCCTTACATAGTTCAACTAAAACTCAGAAAAAACTGGCAACCGCGATATCTGATTTGGGGAGGGATATACGGAACAATCACCATAGCTTTAGCTTGGTATCTTTGGTTGCAGTCTCCAGTATTATTATGGATTTATCTTTTAGCCATAATTGGTTTGATTGCTGATGGCATCGCAGTAATCAGAAAAAGTCATAAATCAATTGCTAATGAAATAGTTATCTTTGCGGTTATTTCCTTATCAGCACCTTTAGCTTATGGCGCAACTACGGGAAGTCTTTCCCTTGAAGCAATGGCAATGTGGATGTTAAACACATTATTTTTTAGTAGTGCCATCTACACAATCAAGTTACGGAGGAAAAGAACTAGCTCATTAAAACCAGGGATAATTTATCATCTTGTGGCAGCTTTAATTTTGGTAGGATTGTACGGTTTAAATTATTTACCTTTAATTACTGCTTTATCATTTACTTTAGCCCTAATCAAATTTGGCATAATTAATTGCGTACTGGAATGGTATCGTAAGGCGAGATTTCAGTCGATCGCTATTTTTGAAACCAGATTTGCTTTAATATATATCGCGATCGCTTGTATTAGTGTTCTTCCTGCTCATTTACCTCCTAGATAGATAAGCAGGGAAAGTTTCTTTACAGTCTCTCTACTTTTATGTTTAACGAACTTCTATACTTTTACTAAAAGCGACTTCTAAATCTTCTGCATTATATTCAACTGCACACAGTTCACCATATCTACTATCCAAGCGAAATAATTTACCGACAGATTTATTTTTTACTTGTGATAAAGCCTTTTGAAAAGCATCAATACAATCCCAACTATGAGTAGTTGCAAAGACCTGGACATTTAATTCTGTTGCAGTTTCAATAATTAAACGCCATATATCTGTCTGTGCTTTGTAATGCAAACCTGTTTCTATTTCATCTATTAATAGAACGCCGTTTTCTGCCGTTACTAATGGCATGGCAAGAGTGAGAATACGGTATATTCCTTCTCCCATTTTACTCAGGGGAATAAGGTGATCGTAATTCTTTTTTTTGATTCTGATAGGCTCTATACTTTTATTAATTAAAAAACCTATTCTTTCAATATTGGAATCAATTATTTGTAAAGCTTCAATTACCTTATCTTCTTTATTGGTAAGATTTATTTTATCCCACATAAAAGAAATTTTATTAAAGTCGATTTTTCCAGTAGGTATGAATAGATTTGACTCTCGATCGAACTTATCATTAATTAGAAAAAAATCATTACTTTGATTGTCTGGCTTAATATATTTTGCATCAATAAGATTAAATTTGAATTCTTTGTATTGAGATACACTATCCCAAATATTATTGATATCCTGAATATTGTTAGTTTCAACACCAAGCAAATAAGATTTATCTTTGAGAAAAATCAGTAATCCTTTTGGCTTTTGTTCTGAATTAATGAAAATAGATTTGTCTGCTTGATACTGATAAAATAAATTTTCTGGATCGTAATAAGAGTAATTAGTTAAATACCAATATCCTAAATGATTATTGACTATTTCAGATAAGGCTTGGCTCCTATCAAAATTCACCAATAAATAAATAGCTTCAAGCAAGCTGGTTTTACCACTATTATTATTACCAACAAAAAGATTGACTTGTTCTAAACCATCAAGGTGAAAATATTCAAAACAACGATAGTTTTGAACAGTAAGATCGCGTAACATAATTGCTTCCGTATTTTAATCAGCTATATATTTACTAATCGGAATTATAGATACTTTTCGATATAAATAGACTAATCTCTATGGTTAGAGCAAAATATGCTTTGTTTATTTCTATTTTAACAGCGATCGCCTATGGCAATAACTTAAATTACCTAAGATTTAGTTAAGAAGGATACTTGAACTTTATAGTAAAAAAAACTGATGTAGATAAATCTTAGAAAATGGGAACAATAATAATAACAAATACCTAAGATTTATTCAAAGTTTTTGCTGTGTTTCGTCTTAATAACAAAGCGTTTAATATTCTAGCTTTAGAAATTGAAAAAGCAGCAGAAAAAGATTCTATTGCAGGGGAAGTAGCTAAAGAGATTACAATTAAAAGAAAAAATCCTTGTCTAGCATTTTTTCTAGTGGAATCGGCTCATGCTCTGGAATATCGAAGACTTTGCTTCTAGCCTCGATTGCATCTCGATAAATATCCAAATAGACTTCAGCCATATAGTTCTTCAAGCTAGGACTACGCTTGAGCAGTCTATTAATCTGATTGCGGAAGTTAGTCGCCTCCCCTTGCCAGTGCTTGTAGTTGCGTTCTTTTTCTGCTTCCCAGTACTTGAGTTTGAGGATATGTTCGATTAATCGCTCTAAATAACTTTCGAGCGATCTTTTTTCCGATTTCCCCATATCCTCTATTTCTTCTATCAAATTGTCGTAGTCAAGCCTGGTAAATTGCCTTGCTCTTAAGGCTGATGCTTGTTCTCGCACCCATAAATTAAAATCGCCTTCATATAGTTGGTTTTTCATAAAACTGACAGAGCTTCCGTTGCTTTTTCGATCCTATCCGCTACCAATCTTTTTGCCTCGATCTTACCAAACTAATTTAGGAGGTAATTAATCGCTAATCAGAAAGCTAGAAAACGCCACAGAAGAAGTAGTAGAAAACCCACTATAGATACTAAGATATTGGGATAAAAAAACAGTAATGACAAACTAATCAAGAAAATTCTTTCTGGCTTGTTAATTACTCGACCAAAATAGCCATATATAGCAGAAGCAAGGGCAAAGAGTCCTAATAAACCAAAGACAAATACTGTTAACTGTTCGCTCCAACCACCATCAATCAGAGGAGTAAAAGCAAATAACAAAGGTATTAGATACAAACCTTTGGCTAACTTAATTGCTTCTATGGCAGTAGCTGCTGAAGAAGTTTTGGCAATTCCTGCTGCTGCATAAGCTGCTAGACAGACGTTTAGATGCTCCCTAAATTTTGCTGCTCGAAAAGATTGCTCAGGTTAATATTATCTCGGATCGCAAATTATTAAATCTGTGCAGTTTTTATTTTTTAAAACTCACCGTTTGCTTTAATAAGTATTATGATTGCTATCCAAAGATTCACAAGATTTTACCAATGAATTCTGCCATTGATTTGCAGCAAAAAACTGCTTTAATCCATGAATCAGTACCCACTAAAGGAATTACTTGTTCAAATCGAGAGAGGGTATTACGTTTAGCTAAAAACTTAAACATTAGGAGAAAAATTGAATCTTCTTGGGGTACATTTGTTGTTATTGGGGAAAGCGAACTAATCGACTCAGAAATTTTTATTGCCTTGGCTCCGATTGGCTCAGGGTCAGGACTAGTTTTTACCGAGCTTTATTACCAAGGAGCTAATTTTATTGTGCGATATGGCTCGGATGATGTCCCTCAACCAACAGAAGCCGAGAAAAAACTGGTCAAAATCATTGATGAAGCTGATAATCTTTACGGCTACTCTAAAGCTATTGGCATTGCATCTTCGTTGTGGGGAAAATCAATTCCTGCATCTTCCCAGTTAGTCGCTCAACTGAAGCAAGCAGTTACAGCCCGCCATCTCAGTTATGAAGTACGCCTCTGCCATCATCTTGAGGCTTATCATGCCCTGAGAAATCCCCAACTTGCCTTTGCTAAAAGGGGTCTCCCGCTAGACCGCATAGCGGTTAGCGGCGAGGCGTGCCGTATAAACGCCTGGGGAGACCCCAGGCGACAGGCACTTGGGAATTTTAGCACGATTAACTAGACGGGCGCGATTGATTCTGCACATACTTTTTCAACTGCTCGACAGTTACACCACCACAAGAAGCTACAAAATAGGATGCAGTCCAGAGAACAGGTTTATAATAAGCATTCTTGATTTGTGGAAACTCTTGACGGAGATAGCGACTAGATACGGTTTTTAGATTGGCAATTAGTTTAGTTAAAGCTATATCTGGTGGATAGTCGATAATTATGTGGCAGTGGTCTGATTCCGCATTGAACTCCTTGACCCTGGCTTTCCATTTAATACAAGTCTCAGCAAATATCTCTTCAAGTCGATTAATCATATCTAGAGTGAGAATTTTTTTTCGATATTTAGTCAC
>JASJDI010000129.1 GCA_030065155.1 Xenococcaceae cyanobacterium MO_188.B29 | reverse complement strand
CTGCGATATGATTGATTCATGACTCTCGTTTCCTGTCTTTTTAAGCTATTGACAGATTTAATTTAGCGAGAGTTTTTCTTTTTGCTGTTCGCGATCGCAATTATTTAGACTTTTCAGACATCCTCTAAGTAACTAAACTTTTGAAACCGAAGGACAGCAAGCATTCTTATTAGAAGCTTTATAGCTTAAATCACCAACGCTGAGAGAAGAAACAAGTTTTAGAACTTTTCACCAACACTGAGATAGCGCGTTTCTCCTTGGCGGGTGATTTTTGCTTTTTGGTTAACCACAGAATCTAAAATCCAACCTTTATTATTTAATTCTTCTCCTACCCAAATTCTTTTAGTCAAACCATCAACTTTAAATAAAGCAGCCGATCGCTTTCCTAATTCAACTATACCGATTAAAGTATAGTCTTTGAGCGAAGATGTAGAAGCACTAGAACTCTTCTTGGTATTTGTGGGAGAGGATGGTTTTACTGCTGTACTGCTACTATTCATCATCGGAGAGGCAGGCAAAGTTGATGTAGGTGATTGCACTGGTGGAGGTGGTGGAACAACAGGAATAGGTAGAGGAGAATTAATTGAAGAGTTGAGAGGAAATGTAGAAGGAAAACTATCTGTTGCTGAGACAGAATTATTATTATTGAGGTTGTAGACGGGAATATACACTACATCAGAATTTTCGGCTTTAGTAGCTGAATCGCTTAATTGTGTTGCTTTTTGATGTTCAATATTTTCCAGCGATCGCTTCAGATAATCAATAAACTGTAAATCAGCAGCAGATATTTGTTGCTCTGACATATTGAGTAAGGTTCTTAAAGTAGAAAAGGGAAAAAGCTTCCCGTAATAACTATGTCCAGTCAGCCACCAAACTACGCCAATAAGATAGCTAGAAGATAGTGCAAAAACAATTTTGCCTAAATGCTTACTAATAAAACTATCGTTTTTACGTTCTTCTTCCGATAATTTTATTTGTTCAGAGAAATCTAGAGAATAATCAGAATCCAATTTATCTAGTAAACATAAACCCGATCCATTAACAGCAGTAAGATTAGGCAATCCTAAAATTGAAGATAGAGTTACTGAATCTGATGATGACGAATGAACAAGTCGATCGCACGACTCTTTTTGAGGAGTATCCGTCAATTGTTGAATGTCTACAGATAAGTTTTTACCTATTTGTTTAGCTTTTTTATCCTTTGAATAAGTAAGAGTATATATAAAAGAAAACTTTTCTATTACTTGTAGATGGCTCGTATCCTGAGACATAAATAATACTATTAATTGTCTAAGTTTACTGTATCAAAGTATATTCCGCCGTAAAATAACGGAGTACTTTTAACTTATCAAAGATAAGCTTAAACCATATAAAATCGCCATCGTAATTACTCAGAAATTAACAACTATTTTTTCCATTAAAAATTATTTTTCTCAGTAAAACTAAGGAAGTCAGAGGTTAGAAAGGTTTTAGTCAAATTTGGCAAAGTATACTTTGATAATCAGATTTAGTGTCAGTCTATCTTGTAGTCTTTTTCCATAGCTTGACCCGAAGTAGGCATTTGCTGACGAATTCTTGTTACTAGTTCTGCAAAACGGAATGGTTTGGTGATGTAATCATCTGCACCTTTTTTGAATCCAGTTAATTTATCTTGAATGCTATGACGAGCAGTCATAATAATAATTGGGAAAGTTGCTCCTTGTCCTCTTAATTCTTCGAGAACAGTTAAACCATCTTTATCTGGAAGTCCTAAATCAAGCAAGAGCAAATCAAAACTATCTTCTAATGCTAGAGAAAGTGCCTTAAGACCATTAGTAGTAGTTGTCGTTGCATAACCTTTTGCACGTAATCCTTTTTCTAAAAAAGAAGCAATTCTTGGTTCGTCTTCAGCAATAAGAATTCGGTTCATGAGCTTAGGAAATAATATCATCTACAATTACAATTAAATCCATTATGCCAAAGTTTTTTTTGTAGATCGTAACTTTTTTTATCTGTTCCCTTAGCTCGAATTTTGCCGATTAAAACTAGGGTATTTTCTCCCTGGAAAGTATATTCAATTAAGCAACGTTTTTGTGGTTTATAGCGAATTACTTCAATTTGAACGAGTTGGTATTTGTTGGTGATAAGAGAAAGATGTTGTTGAAATAGCTCCTTGACTTTAGTCGGAGAAATAACATCTTGTAGAAAAAGCATTTTTGGGTTTTGAGTAATATTAAATCGGTCTAAGACCATACAATTTGTGTTGGTCATTGGTTGTTAGTTATTAGTCATTGGTCATTGGTTATTTAGACAAAAGACAAAAGACAATCAAAACAAGATTTAATGAGATACATTTAACTTCTGCCTTAAAACGCAAAACTTTGTACCTCAGCGATTCGAGAACCGCCATATAATAATGCTAAGTTTTTTAACTCATTTCCCAAGAAGTTAAAAAATCCCATTCTTCCGAATGTTCTTCAGGTTCAGTATTTTCTCCTGATAGTAAAGCTTGGTATTCTCCTGAATCTATCCATTTGAGTAACTCAGCAGCCCGTAGAGTTGTCCAAGGGTGCATTGGTTCCATAAAACTAAGCATCTTGGTAAACTTATCAAGACGATCGAGATTATAATTACCAAAATCGCGGGCTTGGGCCATAAATTCTTCGACTACATTAACGTTAATATACTTACCTGGTAAACCTGCTAGCTTAATTAAAGCACTGGTAGCGGTATTAATATCTTGACAGGCAAGTAATCCCGCTCGATCGGAAGTTAATTTAGCCATCATTACCCATTGATATAAGGCAAATTCAACCCCATTAGTTGCTAAACCCCCCAATCCTAAAGTAGAGTTAGCAATTACTTTACCCAACCCAGGTAGAATTAAAGCTGTTTGGTGATAGAGTAAGTGCTTACTTTTAATATGTCCTAATTCGTGACCAAAAACGTACAATAATTCCTCGTGGGTTAGGGATTCTAGTCCATCAATATTAATAATTACCATTGGTTTATTGGCACCAATAGTTAGAGTTTTGATATATCCAGTGCCATGAATCAGATAAAGTTCGGGAATTGGTAAAACATCAATAATATTACAAGCTTCTGTAAAGGCTTGGTACAGATCGGGGAAATTACGTTTGTTAACTCTCATGCACATCGCATTGAATTTAAAACCGAATAAGCGATCGATTCCGTATTCATTGATTTTTTTAAACATTAAGGAAATGCCTGGCATTTTTTCTAAAGAAATTAATGCCTGTCGATCGAAGGGATGTTCGTAAGTTTGAGAACTTAATCCTGTTAGTATTTTGCGTTCGTTTATGTCTGCTTCCATGATTATTTATGATGATTTCTTAAAGATGTTGTTCAAATATAGTATCAGGGTATAGTAGTTTTCCTGTTAATGAGAATATTTTTATTTCATTGGTCATTTATTATTTATCATTTGTTTGGAAGTAGGCTTGAATCCCAAATGTTCAATGTTCAATGTTCAATGTTTAATAATTGGTCATTCTTGAAATTGCAGTAAACCAGATTTTATATCTACACAATATCTTTAATAAAATCCTATGGCAGCCTGACAGAAGCACTGATAAATTAGGAAATATCACCTGTAATTTACTGATGCAAACTTACGACTATTACATGGAATAAATTTATCTTCTTTACTGTTTTGATTTATTTTTAAGCCAAATCATTTCCAAAGTTAAAGAAATATTTAAAATCACATCAAGTCTTGATAAAGATTGCCTCATAGTATTTACTTTTTAGGAATTATTTTTCATGATTAGTAAGCTCGATCAAAAACTCCTGACTTTAAACAATCGGCACTTTTTTATTCTGGATGCCATAGTTTTTTTAGCCACACCTTTATTAAGTATCTTTTTAAGATTAGATAGAATTGCTGCCCTAGAACAATATAAATACGCAATTCCTTTAGCAACTTTAATTTTTTTAGTTATTAAGTTAGGTCTTTTTTGTAACTTTGGTGTTTATCGACGCTATTGGCGATATGCCAGTATTGATGAACTAAATCAGATTACTAATTTAATATCTGTAGCAGTAATTATCGAATTTATTTTAATTAGCATTTTAAACTATTTTAGTTATCCAGATTTATATCTTTTTCCTCGTTCTTTACCCCTACTAGATGGAATTCTTAGTTTGGTTTTAGTCGGAGGTATTCGCTTTAGTCTGCGCCTAGTAGAAAGAGAAAATCAAAATAAAAGAAAGAGATTTTATCGTCGCGATCGCGTCCTAATTGTCGGGGCAGGAAATGCTGGGGTATCAATGCTTAATAATATACAAAGAAACCCAAAACTTGGTCTTTATCCTGTTGCTTTTATTGATGATGATCCTCAAAAATTAAATTTACAAATTAGAGGAATTCCCATTGTTGGCAATCATTTCCAGCTACCAGAAATTATTTCTTCTCTTAATATTCGTCAGGTAGTAATTGCTATGCCTACCGCACCAGGAAAAGTAATTAGAGAGATTGTCGATATCTGTCAGGCAATTGGGATAAAAACTAGTACTATTCCTAGTATTAATGAGATTCTGGATAATCGTCAGAATTTGAATGTAGTTAGAGAAGTTAAAATTGAAGACTTACTCAGAAGAGAACCCATAGAAACCGATACAGAAAAAGTTTTACGCTTTACCCAGGGTAAGAAAGTACTAATTACTGGTGCAGGAGGCTCGATCGGTAGTGAACTGTGTCGTCAAATCTTCCGCTGTCGTCCTGAGGTAATGGTATTAGTAGGACATGGGGAAAACTCTATTTTTAATATCCAGCAAGAATTACAGCAAGTTTTACAAATACTCCAACAAGAAAATAATAGTGAAAAGAAATTAACCAATATTGTTACCTTTATTGCCGATCTTCGTTTTCGCGCTCGAGTAGAGCAGGCTTTTAAGAAATATCAACCAGATGTCGTCTTTCATGCTGCTGCTCACAAACACGTTCCTCTGATGGAGGCAAATCCAGCCGAAGCAATTACCAATAATGTAATCGGGACAAAAAATTTAGTCGATCTAGCGGTAGAATACGATGTCCAGAAATTGGTGATGATTTCTACAGATAAAGCAGTTAACCCGACTAACGTAATGGGTGCTAGTAAGCGAGTTGCAGAGATGATGGTTTTGCAAGCAGCTAAAACCAGTGGTAAGCCTTTTGTAGTAGTTCGTTTTGGTAATGTTTTAGGGAGTAGGGGTAGTGTTGTACCCACTTTCAAAAAACAAATAGCTAAAGGTGGTCCTGTAACTATCACTCACCCTGAGATTTGCCGTTATTTTATGACCATTCCTGAAGCAGTGCAGTTAGTATTGCAAGCTTCTGTGTTAGATCTTCGAGGACAAATCTTGATGCTGAATATGGGTCAACCAGTTAAAATTGTCGATCTGGCTAAGGATTTGATTCGTCTCTCTGGCTATGAAGTAGGAAAAGATATTGACATCATTTTCACTGGCTTACGTCCTGGAGAAAAGCTGTACGAAGAGTTGTTTATCCCTGGAGAAGAATACGAACCTACTCAACACCAAAAACTTTTGGTAGTAAAAAATGCTAGTAAGATGGTGGTTAAGAATTTAGATTTAACAGTATCCTTACTCCACCAAGCAGCAGTCAAAAACAATACCGATCTGATTCTCTTTTTATTAGAGCAATTAGTTACTGGATATCAGCCTAAATATGCACTAGATAAAATACCCAAAAATATCCTCGACAATCAGCCAGAAGCTTTATTATCTCAGTCTATTCCTGAGAAAAAAGAGGCTTTATCTTCAAAATTTGTTAGTTCTAGAAACTTAATTACTCAAGATATAGAACAAGCGTTTCAGCGAGCATTATCTAGACAAGAATTTTGCATTCACTATCAGCCTATCGTCGAATTAACCTCTGAGAAAATTATCGAACTAGAAGCCCTCTTGCGCTGGAATCATCCCCATTTAGGTCAGATTACCCCTGTTAAATTTATCTCTTTAGCTGAAGAAACTGGCTCAATCGTTCCTATTACCAACTGGTTAATCGAAGAAGTATGTCGTCAACTGTATACTTGGCAGCAAGAATTTTTCTATGAGGGGAAAGTTAGTATTAACATTCCTAGCGTACAGTTACTACAACCTAGCCTAGTCAAACAACTTCAGCGCAATCTAACTAAATATAATTTAACTCCTAATAGTTTAGTTCTAGAAATAGCCGAAAATGTTTTAAGAGAAAATCCTCATAGTGCGATCGCAATTCTTCCTCAATTACGAGCTTTAGGTATTCAACTACAAATAGATAATTTAGGCAGACTGGGTTGTTTGCACAATCAGTTTCAATTGGGTTTACTTTACGAACAGTTCGATCGAGTCAAAATCGATCGCTATCTAGTTAACCGCATGGACAAAGATAAAGAGAGTCTAGAACTAATTGATAGTATTATCGCTCAGGTGCAAAGTTCTCCTCTCCAAGCGATCGCTACAGGTATAGAAAATCAACAACAACTGAATCAACTCAAAGCGATCGATTGTAACTACGGACAAGGTTATCTTTTCTACCAACCTATCCAGGGAACAGAGTTAAAAAACTTAGTTAGTCAGAAACAAATGCGATGAACAGCACTAACAGAAAGGTTTGTATTACTGTTGGTTTGGGCTTAAGTCTCTTAACCGCAGTAATCTATCGTCCCGTAGCTAATTCTCTGCCTGAGATGAGAACCATTACTTACCAGGCAGATCAGAACGCAAATTTTGCTAATCCTGAAAGGGGTTTTTATGCAGCCTTCGATCCTTTAGGAAATGAACCTGCACCAGCTTTAACCGTAGATGAGTTAAAAAGTTTGCGAGAGAAAAATATTACTTTAGCTCGCCGAATTTACCTAATCGCTGATTTCCGCCATAAACACTTATCTCAAAAATTTCTGGACAAAGTTGCAACAGATTTAGAAACTGCCAGACAAGCAGGAATTAAGCTCATTCTTCGTTTTTCCTACAATTGGGAAAATGGAGGAGACGATGCTTCTCAAGAGAGAATTATCAGTCATTGGTCACAACTCCAACCAGTTTTGCAGGATAACTATGATGCGATCGCTTATGTAGAAGCTGGTTTTATTGGTTATTGGGGAGAATGGAATCGTTCTAGTCATGGTTTACATCACAAACCTCAAGCTAGAAAAGACATTTTGTTGAAAGCTCTATCTGTTGTTCCTTCTGAGCGCATGGTGGCAATGAGATATCCCCATCACAAGCGATCGGCTTTGGGTAATAACCATCATCTTACGCCCAGAGAAGCTTGGCAAAATACACCAAGAGCGAGAACTGGGTTTTATAACGATTGTCTGCTTTATGGTGAAGATCAAGGGGGAACTTTTAGTACTACCGAACCAAGAGAATTAGCCAAACAGAAAAAATGGCTTAGCCAAGAAAACCTCTATGTCGTCCAGGGTGGAGAATTTTGCCAACCTACCCCTGAAGTCCTCGATTGTCCTACAGTTGTCAAAGAATTAAGGTCAAGGCATTGGAGTACCCTTAATATTTTAAAGTCCTACGATCCTTTACAGGAAATATACAAACAATGGAAAGCTCAAGGTTGTTTTCAACAAGTTAGTCTTCAGCTTGGCTATCGTTTTCGCGCCCTAAAATTAGCAGTTCCCAAAGAGAAACTTTTTCCAGGGGATAGCTTGGAGATGAAATTAACCATTACTAATGATGGTTGGTCGAGTCCTTATAATCCTAGGGATGTAGAACTAGTCCTGCGTCATAGCAAAACCAAAGCAGAATATCATTTCCCACTACAAGAAGACCCCAGAACTTGGCTGCCAGGACAACAACAAGTTATTAACTTAACTAGCAAAATCAAGCTTAATATGCCCACAGGCGAGTATCAGGTTTTCTTAAATTTACCCGATTCCAGTCCCAGATTGCGCGATCGACCTGAATATTCTATCCGATTAGCCAATCAAGATGTTTGGGAAGAGTCTACTGGCTATAACTCTTTGTTAACCAGCATTATAGTTGAATCTAAGCCCGATCTGGGGAGTAATCAGTAATCAGTTGTCCTCTACTAAGTCTCTTATTGCTTTTAAGAATTGGTATAACCATGAAAAACCAGTCCTTACGCTCCTTATTTTCTATTTGGCAAAAAATAACGATTAGCTCGATTAATCGTCAGATTTTTGCAGCAGTATTTACCGTTGCTGCCTTTACCGCCTTGGTTAAACTAACCGCCATTGGCAAAGAACTACTAATTGCTTGGCAATTTGGTACGGAAGACAAATTAGATGCCTTTTTAATTGCTCTAGTTATTCCTGCTTTGGTTGTCAATGTGGTAGCGGGTTCTCTTAATGCTGCCTTTATGCCTACCTACATTCGCGTAAGAGAGCAAGAAGGACTCAAAGCAGCCCAAAGACTATTTGCCAGTACCACTATTTGCAGTTTGGCATTATTGTTACTAACCAGCTTAGTAATGGTCATGGCTGCGCCTTGGTATCTAAGAATAATTGCCTCTGGGTTTACCCCCGAAAAACTGAACCTAACCTGTCATTTGCTATGGTCGATCGCGCCGATAGTTTTGCTGAGTGGTATTAACACGATCTGGGGAGCAATCCTCAACGCAGGAGAGAAGTTTATTTTAGTTGCGGTTGCCCCGATTATGACCCCCATTTTAACTATTAGCTTATTATTGGCTATCCCTAATGGCAATATTTATACTCTTGTCGCTGGGTTAGTTGGTGGTACTGCCTTAGAGACGGTTTTATTGGGAATTGGGTTATCTCAGCAAAAATTATCCTTGCGTCCGCGCTGGTATGGTTATAATTCTCACTTGCGTCAGGTTGTCAGTCAATATGCCCCTACTATTGCGGGAGCTTTATTGATTTGTAGTGCTATTCCTGTAGACCAATCTATGGCAGCTATGTTATCCCCTGGAAGTGTTGCTGCTCTTAATTATAGTAACCGTCTGATTGCTTCCCCCATAAGTTTAATTGCTACTGCTTTGGGTACGGCAATTATTCCCTATTTTGCTAAAATGATTGCTCAACAAGATTGGCGCGGAGTAGATGCTACCTTAACGCGGTATTTGCAAGCCATTTTTGTAACGACTTTACCTTTAACTATCATCATGGTTTTCTTTTCCGAACCGATAGTTAGGCTATTATTGGAGCGAGGTTCTTTTACTTCTGCCGATACTACTACAGTCGCTCAAATTCAAGCTTTTTATGCTTTACAAATACCTTTTTATATCGCCAATATTTTAGCAGTTAAATTAATTAATGCTTTGGAAAAAAACTATATTCTTTTTCGAGTTTCTGCTTGTAACTTAGCCATAAATATCAGCTTGAATTATTTATTTATCAACTGGTTTGGCATTCAAGGAATTGCTTTGTCAACTAGTTGTGTTTATCTATTTTCTTTTATTTATACTTTTACCTTTGTCCGTAAGCAATTAAACAAAAAAATTATTAATTAACTTTATTATGCGTTTAACTTTAGTTCTTCCTTCCCTTTCTGGCGGTGGTGCAGAAAGAGCAGCAGTCTTATTAGCTGAAGGTTTTTCTCAGCGAGGTCATCAAGTTAGTTTAATAACTATTGCAGGGGAAGAAACAGATTTTTATCAACTTTCCCCCCAAATCGATCGCATTGCCCTCCAGGTTGCCAAACAATCTCCTAC
Organism: Xenococcaceae cyanobacterium MO_188.B29; assembly: GCA_030065155.1. GTDB lineage: Bacteria > Cyanobacteriota > Cyanobacteriia > Cyanobacteriales > Xenococcaceae > JASJDJ01. The sequence continues at coordinate 10,546 of JASJDI010000129.1, read as the reverse complement.
TCCCATTCATGGTTTAGCTAATAATTTTTATCGCCTTAGAAAACTCAGACAAACTATTAACTCCTTGCAACCAGATGTAGTTATTTCTTTTCTCGATAAAACTAATGTCTTAACTTTATTATCCCTTCTAGCAACTAAATACCCAGTACTAGTATGCGAACAAAATAATCCGACTCAAAATGATTTAGGTAAAAGTTGGCATTTCCTCAGGAGATTAGTTTATCCCCTCGCTACCAAATTAGTTAGTAGCAGCCAAGGAGTAAACCAATATTTTGAGTGGCTATCCCCACAGCAAAAAACAGTAATTTACAATCCCTTAGCCGTACCAGCAAAACAGACAGACTCCTTTACCTTACCTGCTGGTGTTAATCCCCAACAAAAGTGGTTAGTAGCCATGGGACGTTTAACTCACCAAAAAGGATTCGACCTACTCTTAAAAGCTTTTGCTACCATTGCACCCCAATATCCCGACTGGCAATTACTAATCTTAGGAGAAGGGGAATTACGCCCAGACCTAGAAAAACTAAGAGAGCAGCTTAAATTAGTCGATCGCGTTTGTTTACCAGGTTTAATTACTAATCCTTTTCCTTTATTATCCCAAGGAGAATTATTCGTTTTGTCTTCTCGCTATGAAGGTTTTGGCAATGTAATTATCGAAGCTATGGCTTGTGGTTTACCCGTTATTTCCACCGATTGTCCTAGTGGACCAAGAGAAATTATTCGTCATGGCATAAATGGATTATTAACTACTAATCAGGATCACAATAGTCTGGCTCAAGCTATGGCAAGTTTGATGGAGGATAAGCAGCGACGGCAACAGCTTGCCCAAGAAGCTAAACAAGGACTGAATAAATTTTACCCAGAAACAATTATCGATCGCTGGGAAAGTTTATTTACCACAGTAACTCCTATTAATCTCGCAAAGCCATGAATAAACCCATTGCCTTTTTTATCCCAACTATGGATGGAGGTGGCGCAGAAAGAGTAGTTATCAATTTACTTAGAGGGATGGTTACTCGCGATTTACCTTTAGATTTGATCTTAGTCAATGCTGAAGGCCCGTATTTAGACTTAATCCCCAAACAAGTACGCACGATCGATTTAGCTGCGGGTAGAGTTATCAAAGCGATCGTACCTTTAGTTCGTTATCTGCGTACTGCTCGTCCAAAAGTAATTATCTCCCATTTAGGTCATGCTAATGTTATTGCCTTAATTGCCAAAAAATTAGCTGGTATTGATACCAAAATAATTGTTGTAGAACACAATACCTTTTCTGTAGCTAAATCTTCGCTGTTTCGCGGTCATTTTATTCCTCCCCTGATGAAATGGCTTTATCCTCAGGCTGATACCATTGTCGGGGTTTCCCAAGCAGTAGCAAGGGATTTAGAAGGAGGACTTAGTTTACCAACAGATACGGTTAAAACTATTTACAATCCAGTAGTCGATCGCGAACTGTTAGCCAAGAAGGATAGTCATGTCGATCATCCTTGGTTTCAAGACCAAACTATCCCCGTAATTCTAGCGGTGGGAAGATTAACAGAACAAAAGGATTTCCCCACTTTGCTAAAGGCTTTTGCTTTGTTACGGCAACAAATGACTGCACGACTAATGATTTTAGGGGAAGGAGAATTAAGACCAGAATTAGAAACAATAATTAAGCAATTGGGTCTAACAGAAGCAGTCAGTTTACCTGGTTTTGCTAGTAATCCCTATGCTTATATGAGTCATGCTAGTGCTTTTGTGCTTTCTTCTCGCTGGGAAGGATTGCCCACTGCTTTAATCGAAGCCATGGCTTGTGGTTGCCCAATAGTGTCTACAGATTGTCCTAGTGGACCAAAGGAAATTTTAGCAGAAGGTAAATATGGAAAGTTAATTCCTGTAGGTGATGCAGAAGCCATGTCAGCAGCCTTAGTGAGAACTTTACAAAATCCTCTTTCAAGAGAGTTATTAGTCGATCGATCTAAGGACTTTGAAACTCAAAATTCTGTGGCTGAATACTTAAGTTTGATTGAGCATATTTGCAAGCAAAAATAGGTTAATTATGATCGAAAATATCTCAATGATGGCTTTAGCCTATATAGGATTAATCTTATTTATTGTTTTTTTTGAATTAACTCGCCCTAAAGATACTAAGTTTGATTTTTTGAGTTTATTTCATTTATTTTTTATCTTGATGTATCCTATCCCTGGGCTGAGTTTTACCCTAACCAAACTTTTTACCAACATCAGTCCTATCTTAATCTCGGGTAAACTGATTAGCAATCATAGTTTACAAATCCCCTTATCTATTTTTGTTACTTATTTTTTAGTAGTTATAGGGTTTTACTCTAGTTCGGCGGAAAAATACGGTAATAAAATTATCTTACAGAGTCGGAATAGTCAAGTTATCTATTGGCTAGCGTTTTTTCTGTTAGCATTATCTTTTCTTTCTACGGCAGTTTATAGCAGTCAATATGGTGGTTTTCTTAATGCGATTAGTCAAAATAATTTGATTAGAGCAGGAGCAGTCGAAGGAGGAGCATTTGTTTTTGTAATGAGATTTCTTTATATTGCTTTTTTTGCTGCCTATTTATTTGCTAGTTTACTTTTTATTAAAAAAGCGCAAAAAGATAAGACACAATTACTAATCTTATTTGGATTTTCTTTTATCCTTGCTTTTTTTGCTTCTATCATGGTTGGTGCGAGAGCAACTATGATTATGGCTTTTATTAATTTTTACTTGACTTATTTGCTTTATAAAAGAAAATTTGCTCTGCCTATTATTATTCCTGGACTAATTTTTGCTTTTCTATTTATTATTTATGGTAAATCTTTCTTCTATAGTCTTTCTGGCTTGTCACAAGGCTATGTTGAAGTTATTAATCGCTTTCAAACTGCTGTTGCTACATCAGAGAATAATGGCTTAGTTCTTAATAAATTTATCAATATTTTTAATTATTCTTTTGAATCTTTATATGCAGCTTTTAATCATCCCAATCAGATTCGCTTGTTTAGTGATTGGTACTATGGTTTTGCCTCTTTTCTTCCAGATCGTTTGATTGACTTAGAAATTCCTCCAACGATTTCTATTTATAACACTCAATATTTAGTTGGTCACAATGAATATAATATTCCTCCTGGTTTTATTGCTGCCTGTATTTATAGTTGGTCATGGATAGGAATTATTCTGTTTAGTTTTAGCTATGGTTGGATTGGTCGTTATTTACAAACAATTAATCAAAATCACCTGTATAAAATTGATTGGATACCTTTTGTTTATGTAGCGATCGCTCAAGCTTGGGCAGATTTTTTTGCTTCTGGTGATACCACTATTTTTTTACATACTAATTTTTGGATTTTATTTTCGGTTTTCTGTTTATTATTTTTCTGTACAAAATATAGTTTCAATGACTAAAATTCTTTATATAACTACTGGACTATCTACTGGTGGAGCAGAGATGATGCTCTATAATTTACTAGCAAAATTAGATCGCCGTCAATTTGAGCCTATTGTTATTTCTTTAATGGATAAGGATCGATTTGGTGAAGCGATCGAAAAGTTAAATATTCCTGTTTATACTTTAGGCATGAATACAGGAATCCCCACTATTCAAACAACTAAAAAACTAATTCAAACTGTTAACAAACTCAAACCAGACTTGATTCAAGGCTGGATGTATCACGGGAATATAGCTGCTCAATTTGTTAGTTCTCTTTCTCAGCAGAAAATTCCTGTTTTATGGAGTATTCATCATTCTCTCCATTCTCTCTCATCAGAAAAATTATTAACTCAAGCCCTAATTAAACTAGGAGGATTAACCGCTAAATTTGTGAAACAAGTAGCTTTTGTTTCCGAAAAAAGTAAGCTACAACATGAAAATCTGGGCTATCCTGCTCAAAATAGTTGTATTATTCCTAATGGTTTTGATACCTCCTTATTTAAACCTTCAACCCCAATTAGAAAACAATTTCGCCAAGAATTAGGACTACCTAGTGATGCCCTATTAATTGGATCGATCGCTCGTTATCATCCCATGAAAGACCACGATAATCTATTGCGATCGGCAAAAATTTTATTATCAAATTATCCCGAAGCTTATTTTATTTTAGTCGGTACTGATGTAGACAAAGAAAACACCACTTTAACTAATTTAATCGCAGAATTAGATATAAGCGATCGAGTTTACTTACTCGGCGAACGCAGAGATATACCCCAAATTACGCCCGCCTTAGATATTCTCACTTCTTCTTCAGCATTTGGTGAGGCATTCCCTTTAGTAATTGGCGAAGCCATGGCTTGTGCTATCCCTTGTGTCGCAACCGATTTAGGCGATTCTGCGTGGATTATTGGCGATACAGGTAAAGTTGTTCCTATCAAAAATCCCCAAGCCTTAGCAACAGCTTGGCAAGAATTAATTTCCCTAAGTACAGAAGACAGAAAAACTTTAGGAGAAACAGCCAGAAGTCGAATTATTAGTTACTTTTCCTTAGATTCTGTTGTTGCTCAATACGAAAGTTTATATCAACAAGCAATCTTACAATAATGAATTATTAACTTATAGTCTTTCTCAAATACATAATAGACATTGTATCAACAGTGAGCTGTTAATAATCAACAATTCCAGCAGACAATATTTCATCAACATCAGTTATCATTATTTAGTCATCAATGTTGAAATTGTATTTCAGAATTTTTATCATAGCGTCAATCAGTTTTCTAACCGTTATCTATACTTCCAAATTAGCTAATACGAAACATTACAATCATCCCATAGTTTGGGCTGTACCAGGTTTAGAGAGGATTACGCCTCAAGATTCTGCTGGTAATAAAACTAGAATTAAATTAAGGGCTGCTAGAGGAGAATACGAACCCTTTCAAATTGGCATTAAAGCACCACCAAGAGGCTTAAATAACGTTAATGTTTTTATTTCTGACCTTACAAATGATAACGGTGAAATAATCTCTCAAAAAAATATCACTCTGTACCGAGAACACTATATCTTTTCTCCTGCTGCCAGTCCCGAAGAAGGCACAGACAATTCTTCTTCAGGAGTGGGATGGTATGCTGACGGTTTAATTCCTTTTATCAATCCTCAGACAAGCAAAATTTTAAGAGGTGCAGAATTAGATGCTGTACCTTTTGATCTAAAAGCAAGAGAAAATCAACCTATATGGGTGGATATATTTGTACCTAGAGATACTCCTCCAGGAAAATATAGAGGTACTTACACCGTAACTAGCGATCGTGGATATAGACAAGGCAAAATCAGCTTAAAAGTTTGGGATTTTGAATTACCTCAAAAACCTAGTTTCAGTTCTACTTTGCTGTTATGGGAGCAGAAAAAAAATAAAGCTGTCATAGCGGAACTACTCAAACACAAGGTTATACCAGGAGTTAATATCGATCCTAGTTACGAACGAGAATTAATTGAGAAATGGGGACTAAATTTTATCCGCCTTCCCTTTTGGGATACTTGCAAAACTAAGCTTGCCCCTCCCCTGGAAGAAATTAAAAAAGCCATACAAGTCCAGCAAGAAGATTTATTATTTTATGCTTATTCTGCCGATGAAGTTCAAAAATGTGAAAACTTAGATAAATCTTTGACAGAATGGGAACGTAATCTGCATCAAGCAGGAGCAAAACAGCTAGTAGTAACTATTCCTAAGCCAGAGCTGCATAATGATAATAGTGATAGTAAACACGCTACGGTATACATTTGGGTAATTACAGCACCTTGGCATAACAAAATATCAAACAAAATTACTGAAGTGTTAGCTACAGGAGATGAAGTTTGGTTTTACCCCAGCTTCCAAGGAAAAAACAATCCTAAATGGCTCATTGATTATCAACCAATTAATTTTCGGATTCCCCAAGGTTTTATTAGTCAAAGTCTTGGACTCAAAGGATTTTTGTACTGGCGAGCAGATTTGTGGACAGATGATCCTTGGAATCAACTTACGGTATATGTGCAAGATAGACAAACATTTCCAGGGGAAGGAATGTTAATCTATCCAGGCGACAAAGTGGGTATCGAAGGAGTAGTTCCTTCCATGAGACTTAAATGGATTAGAGAAGGAGTAGAAGATTATGAATACGTTGAAATCTTGAAACAGTTGGGAGATGAAGAATGGGCAATGGAAATTGTGCGTAGTGTTGGTGCAGATTGGCAAAACTGGACAAAAGACTCCGCTAAACTGGAATTAGCTAGGAGACAATTGGGCGATCGCATAGAATCGTTGCAAAAGTCTTAATTCGATGATGTTAGAATAAACTTGTACAGCTTTATGTCAGATTATGATTACCACAACTGATTCTGTCTCTTACACTAATGCCAGAAATGGGTTAGCATCTTTACTAGATAAGGTCAGTAAAAATCGAGAAATTGTGATTATTAATCGCAGAAATAAACCAGATGTTGCTCTAATTAGTAAAGAAGAGTTAGACAACTTACTCGAAACAGTTTATCTTTTGCGTTCTCCTGCTAATGCCAAAAATCTATTTAAAGCTATAGAAGAATCTAAACAAATGGACAATGTAAACATTGAACCGCAGAAGATTGAAGAAGTATGTGAGGACTTAGGTATTGTCAAGGATACAGATGCAATAATTGAACCTAGTTAGGCTGCGTGAGATGTCCATCGAAAATAAAGCCTGGTGTCCTATTTTTACTCCTACTTTTAGAGAACATCTTTTATGGTGGGCAAAGAAAGATTCTAGCAAAATTAATAAGATTTTAGATTTAGTACAAGCAGTTTGCCAGAATCCATTTAAAGGAATTGGTAAACCAGAACCTCTTAAGTATATTGATGCTGGAGTATGGTCACGACGCATTAACCTCGAACATCGTTTGGTCTATCGTGTCCAAGATAATCGTATTTATTTTTTGCAATGTCGCTACCACTACGATTAGAAAAATTATATTCAAGGATTAAATCTAGATAAACCTATAATTTTATATGGTGTTTCGATGGGAAGTGCTGCTATTTTAAGAGCGATCGCGAAAGAAAATATTAAACCAGATGCTATTATTCTGGAGCTTCCTTTTACAAGTCTTTTAGGTGCGGTACAAGCCAGATTGAAAAGATCGAAAATACCTGCTTTTCCTTTAGCAGAATTAATGGTTTTTTGGGGTGGTGTTCAAAATGGTTTTAATGGTTTTGCCCACAAGCCGATTGATTACGCCAAACAAGTTAATTGTCCCACATTGATTTTACAAGGTGAGCTTGATAGTACTGTTAACATTCAAAAAATAGAAGATTTACAGCAAAGTATTAACGCTACCAAAAAATTAGTCATTTTTCCTCAAGCTGGTCATCAGTCATTAATTACGGTTGATAAAAAATTGTGGCAAGAAAATGTAGAAGATTTTTTAGGCAATCTTTAAAGCGAGCGCACTTTAAGCATTGGTCAAGTTTTTAAGTGGATATTACTTTTTAAATATCTTCTACCAAATTAATACTAAATTAAATAAAAAGAAACTGTGAATAATATTTACTAGTTTATGTATTTAGGATGTTTTTTATTGATTCTAGAGAGATATATTTTTTTTCAGTTTATACTCTTTAATAGATTAAAATCCTATAGCCAAAATGTAAGGTTTATTTGTTACTTGGAGTAATAAATAAGTTTTTCGAGTTTTGGAAATTCAGTCAACTATCTACTATATTGCTAACTCATTATATTTCTAATATTTAAACAAAATCAATAATGAAAAGTGCTTTATTTTTAGCTACCGTACCAGAAACTCTGAGCGGTTTTTTATTTCCTTTTGCCGATCATTTTCGTTCCTTAGGTTGGCGAGTAGATGGAATGGCACAGGGTATTAATAAATTTCCTGAATGCCAACAAAGATTCGATCGAGTTTGGGATGTAGAATGGTCGCGGAATCCTTTAGACCCCAAAAATATTCTAGTTGCTGCTCCTAGAATCCAAGAAATAGTAACAGCAGAAAATTATGATATTGTTCATGTTCATACTCCTGTAGCAGCATTTGTGACTCGCTTTGCTCTCAGAAATAGACAAAAGCAGCAAGAATTATCTAATACATCAGTAATCTATACTGCTCATGGTTTCCATTTTTATCAGGGTGGAAATAGGCTGAAAAATATAGTTTTTTTGGCTTTAGAAAAATTAGCTGGTCAATGGACAGATTATCTAATTACTATTAATCAGGAAGATGAAAATGCTGCCAAAAAATATCACCTTGTACCTGAAAATCGAGTTTACTATACTCCTGGTATCGGAGTAGATACCAGTCTTTATAATTCGAGTAATGTAACTACTCAAGAAATAGAAGCAGTCCGCCAGGAATTAGGACTTAAACAAGAAGATGTCTTGTTTCTTTGCATAGCCGAGTTTATCTCTCGCAAACGCCATCGAGATATTTTACAGGCACTAAAAAAGTTAAATAATTCTCATGTACATATTGCTTTTGCTGGAGATGGAATATTACAAGAAGCAATGGTCAACTTAAGCCAAGAGTTAGGGTTGCAAAATCAAGTCCATTTTTTAGGTTTTCGTTCTGACATACCAGTTTTAATTCATACTTCCTTAGCTGTTTTACTTACTTCTGAACAAGAAGGATTACCCAGAAGCATTATGGAAGCTTTATGTTTAGAAACTCCAGTTATTGGTACAGATATTCGCGGTACCAGAGACTTGCTAGATGAAGGCTGTGGTTTACTCGTTAAAGTAGGAGACATTAATGGATTAGCTTTAGCTATGGCTTGGTTGTTACATCATCCCCAAGAGGTAATCGCTATGGGTAAGCGAGGTAAGCAAAAAATGGCTGCCTATGATATTGAAAATATTATTAAATTCTACGAAAACATCTATAGGCAAGCTATGGGAAATGAGCCTTTTACAGTTTGTTCTTCAGGTTTAGAGGAAGACCAAACAATTCCTCCTCAAAATAATGTTTCTCAGTTTACAAGACATAATTGTAATACTTAGATATTCTTGAATTTTATTGATATTTGGTATCTGATTAATGAAAACTAGTAGATTAATTAAATTTGTTTTAGATAGATTCGTAGCAGCGATCGCTCTAACTATTTTTGCTCCTGTTATGCTAATTGTAGCGATCGCTGTTTACTTTAGTATGGGTAGCCCTGTTATGTTTGCCCAAGACCGTCCAGGGAAAAACAACCGCATTTTTAAGTTCTACAAATTCCGTACTATGACTGATGCTACCGATGAAGAAGGCAATCTTTTATCTGATGAGGAAAGACTTACTGCTTTTGGTCAGTTTCTCCGTAAAACAAGTTTGGATGAACTGCCTCAACTTTGGAATGTTCTTAAGGGAGATATGAGTTTTATTGGACCTCGTCCTTTATTAGTATGTTATCTCGATCGCTATAATTCTGAACAAGCACGCCGTCACGAAGTGTTACCAGGAATTACTGGATGGGCTCAAGTTAATGGTCGTCGTCAGTTAGATGGAGATTGGGAAAAGAAATTTCAATTAGATGTTTGGTATGTAGATAATTGGAATTTATGGCTCGATCTTAAGATTTTCTTATTAACTATTTTTGTTGTTCTCAAACGGGAAAATGTGAGCCAAGATAATCATGCAACAGGAGAAGAATTTTTTGGCACGCAAAAATGTTAGCAAACAAAAAAAGATGGGAAATTGGTTCTGATTTTGATTGGTCAGAAGAAATCTTAATCTCGTCACCAGTATCATTTTGGTTTCCTGATAAGTATCAATTATTTTCTACAGCAACGGCGAGTCTTTTAGCTCTTAGTACTGTAATCTCAAAACTACCAGGAAAACCTTTAAGAATTCATGTCCCGTCTTTTTACTGTCTGAGTGTAGTTAGCAAACTGCAAACTGTTTTTGAGGTGTGTTGGTATCGAGATTTACCTGGTGAATCTTCTCCTGACTTTGATACTCTTAAACCCTCACCAGGAGATTTAGTTATAGCGGTCAACTTATTTGGCATTAAATCACAACAACCTTGGCAAAATTGGCAACAAGAACATCAAAACATTATTTTAGTTGAAGATCATACTCACGATCCTTTCTCTCTTTGGGCAAAAAATAGTAAGGCTGATTATGCTACTTCTTCTTTGCGTAAAACTTTACCTATCCCTGATGGAGGAATTTTATGGTCACCTAAAAATCTTCCTTTACCACAACCTTTTGGTAAGGAATCTCCTGGTGCTTATAAAAAGCTAATGGGAATGGTCTTGAAGCGATCTTACCTTAAGGGATTGCCAATTAATAAAGATGATTATCTCAGGCTAATTAGAGATGCTCAGGATGAACTTGATGATGAAACTAATTCAGCTATTTCTGTCTTTACCAATAATTTTCTTCGTTTTCTTGATGTTGAGAGTTTTCGGCAACAAAGAGCAGCTAATATTAGTAAATTTATCAACTTGACTCTAAACCAAAATAATTCTTACTGGAAACCTTTATTTGTGAATTGGGAACAGGATAGTGTCCCCTTCAATGGCATCATAGTTTGTCAGAGTAAGACAATCCGAGATGCTTTGCGGAAATATTTAATTAGCAATGATATTTTTGCGCCCATTCATTGGCAGCAACCAGATCAAGGTAT
>JASJDI010000128.1 GCA_030065155.1 Xenococcaceae cyanobacterium MO_188.B29 | reverse complement strand
CACTCTATATTAATAATCAAGATTGCTTCCTAGAGACAACACTCTGCTTTACATATCGCCATTCAAGTTCTTAAACCTTGCTCAGGTCATCATCAAGAACAGGCAAATAAAACCTTCCTCCAGATTTTTTGGTTTGGAGGTTTTTTTTTGTCTGTGTTATGTAAATGTTACTTGTGAAGACTATTTGTAACCTAAATCAAGCATTTTTTTGCTTAAAAGGAATATAAGCCACAGAATCCTCACATTCTCACTCTATATTAATAATCAAGATTGCTTCCTAGAGACAACAATTTGTTTGACATATCTCTTTCAAGCTCTCAAACCTTGCTCAGGTCATCATCAAGAATTGGCAGATAGAAACCTTCCTCCAAATATTTTAATTTGGAGGTTGTTTTTTTCTTGTCGGACTAATTCTCAAGACTACGACCCTCAATAAATGTATACTTTTTGAGGATAGAGAAGAGGATAGTTTTAATGAAAGCAATAGTCATGACAGCAGCAGGAAATCCTGATGTGCTGGAACTACAAAATGTTGCTGAACCGAAAATTGAACAGCCTAACCAACTTCTTGTGCAACTAAAAGCAGCAGGAGTTAACCCTATCGATACTAAACTTCGTCGTCGCGGTACATTCTATCCCCAACAGATGCCTGCTATTTTGGGTTGTGATGGGGCAGGAATAGTTAAAGCTATAGGAAGTAAAGTACAAAAATTTAAGCCAGGAGATGAGGTCTATTTTTGTGCGGGAGGATTGGGCAAACAGGGAACAGGCAATTATGCCCAACTAGCAGTAGTAGCAGAACATTTTGTTGCCCACAAACCTCAATCTATTTCCTTTGCTGAAGCATCAGCAGCACCCTTAGTTTTAATTACTGCTTGGGAAGCCTTATTCGATCGAGGTAGATTGGCAGCAGGGCAAAAAGTATTGATTCATGCTGGTGCAGGAGGTGTAGGGCATGTTGCCATCCAATTAGCCAAGATTAAAGGGGCAGAAGTTTGTACTACAGTCGGATCTTCAGATAAAGCTAGACTTGTTCGTCAGTTTGGGGCAGATGAGCCAATTTTATATCAGCAAAAAGACTTTGTTGAAGCAGTTCTTAATTGGACAAACCAGGAAGGAGTAGATTTGGCTTTTGATACTGTTGGTGGTGAAACTTTTTTTACTACTTTTAATGCAGTTAAAGTTTATGGCGATTTAGTAACTCTCCTCGAACCAAATTATGATTTAGGTACACTTAGAGTTGCTCGCAATCGCAATTTACGCCTCAGCTTTGAGTTAATGTTAACACCTATGTTGCAGGGATTAGTCGAGGCAGAAAAACATCAGGGTGAAATTCTCCAACAATGCGCTAACTTAATTGATGAAGGAAAACTTAAAATTTATCTCAATCAAACCTTTCCCCTCAAAGATGCATCTGCAGCACATCAAGCGATCGAAACAGGTTCAATGACTGGTAAAGTGGCTTTGTCGATCGATGAGTAGAAACACAATTTATCTTAATTCCCAAAATTGATGCTACACATCGATCTCCGCGTCTCCGTATCCCCGTGTCAGTCATCTGTAGCAAACTTAAATTAACATGGTATTATAACGTTCTGCTTTAGTTATAAGTAGTGTTTTCAGAAGAAATTTGTTAAGCTAAAACACTACATATAGAGCTTGACGCAAATTTATCTAGCCTAAATTATTTTAAAGTCTACTATTTTGATGACCTATGAGCGCACTAACTCAAAAAGATATGCTTGCTAACCCGATTTTTAATCCTTATGGCGACGATAAAATAGAAAATCGTTCGATCTGGTTTGGGAATACCACTAACTTGATGCAGCTTAATGATGTGCGTTATTCCTGGGCAATTGGTTTATACCAACAGATGCGGGAAAATTTTTGGATTCCCCAAAAGCTTGACTTGACTCAGGATGTAACCGATTATTGGAATTTAACTACCGAAGAACGCCGAGCTTATGATGGTATTCTCAGTTATCTAACCTTTTTAGATTCGGTTCAGACTTGTAATATCCCTCATATCAAAAGCTGTGTAACTGCACCAGAGGTGAGTCTTTGTCTGGCAGAGCAAATTTCCCAAGAAGGAATGCACAACCAAAGCTATCAGTATATTATCGAAACAGTTATACCTAGCGATCGCCGTAGTCGAGTATACGATTTTTGGCGTACTGATAAAGTCTTGGCAGATCGTTGCGAATTTATCGCCAGACTATACCAGAACTACATTGACAATCCCAGTCCAGAAAGTTATTTTGTCTCCCTCTTAGCAGATTATTTATTAGAAGGTATTTATTTCTATAACGGTTTTATTTACTTCTATAATCTAGCTTCGCGAATGTTAATGCCAGGAAGTGCAGATATTTTCAAAATGATTAACCGTGATGAGTTAAGTCATGTCCGACTTTACCAAAAGCTTGTGCCTGAAGCCATGCGCTTATTTCCTCATTCCGTAGAACAGATCTATGAAATGTTCGATATGGCGGTTAAGTATGAATGTCAATGGACTAACCATATTGTCGGCGATAATATTTTAGGTATTACCTCTGCTAGTACGGAGCAATATACTAAATACCTAGCTAATATACGCTTGCGTTCTATTGGTCTAGAACCTTTGTACTCAGAAGATACATACAAAAAGAGTCCCTATAAGCATCTAGAGAACTTCTCAGATACTAAAAATGACGGTCATACTAAAGCCAATTTCTTTGAAGCAGGAGTTACTAGTTACGTGATGTCTTCTGGTGTTAGTGGTTGGGAGGAAATTTAAAAACTTTATAGTTATTTAATCGCTTTATTGTTTTTTGAGCGATCGCCTATAAGTATATGTACATAATATACAAGGCGATCGCTTTTTTAATTGGGGGGAAATTTAAAGAGGAGATAAACAAGAATTTACTTTTATTCAAGATTTAGTAAATAGATAGTATCAATGCGGATTTTTTTTTGTATCTTAGTAGAAATAACGGAGAGCCATAGCTGAGATTACTTACCGTGGAATACGGTCAGTGCAGGCTCCGCCGTTTCACGGCGGAGCCTGCACTGACTTTTTCTAATCAACTTTTATTAACCTAATCTTTTACACCTAAATATATATAATGTTCAAGCTATCTCAAACTGAATTCAATGATGAATCTGAGCTTAAGGACAAATTAAATTCCGAAGCTAATCCCGATGAATTAGAACAAAAAAAATCTTTAGAATTGCAGCTAAGTAAAGCAGATAATCTTTGGAAACAAGGAAAAATAAGTGAAGCGATCGAGTTGTATTGCCAAGCCATCGAGCTACATCCTAATTCACCCGAGTTATATGGACAGCTAAATGCCATTCTCAAATACCAAGAAGAATTGGCATTAGCCTACAAGAAATTGGCAGTACAACTTAAACAACAAGGAGAAGCAAAAGATGCTGCTATTTGCTATCGCCAAGCTATTGTTCTCCAGGCGATAAATTATGGTACAGAAGAAAAATACCTCCAGAATCAAAATAGTGAGTTAGTGGCAAAGCCTAAACTAGAGGAAGCAAACTTAGCAGAATCTGCTTTTTCTTTTTTGCCTTTATCCCCTTCATCGCATCAACTAGCCAACAAAAAAATTCTCCAGATAAATTTAGAAGATATTTATCAAGACAATTGGCGCGATCTCCAGGCAAAAATTCAAGCTAGTAGCCACACTTCTGGTACTCTAGCCAGGAAAACGGCTAAAACTTATCTTCAGCAAGCCTTAGAACATTGCGAACGCCAAGAATGGTCACAAGCAGTAACAGCTTGTCAAGAAGCAATCAAAATTGCTCCGAATTTAGCAGAAGCCTATAAAATTTGGGGCAACGCTTTACAGAGAATGGGTAAAACCCAAGAAGCAATGGATTGCTACTCCAAAGCAGTAGAAATTCAGCCAGATTTAGCTAAAGTATATGCTCGTATCGGTAACCTCTATGCCCACAAAAAACAGTGGCAGCAAGCGATCGAGTATTATCAAAAAGCAATTATTATTAGACCTAATTTTGCGCAAGCGTATCTTAGTCTAGCTAAGGTTTGGTATGTGAGGGGAGAGTTAGAAAAAGCTAATTTCTGCCGTCAACAAGCTTCAAAGCTACAAAAGGCACGAATTAACTCTACTAATAAAGAAGCAAAATCTTTTGCTGGAGGTCAAATAGCCACAGTTAAACTTGATGTCATTGAAGAATATCAAAAAACAGCCCAAAAATTAGAAAAACAAAATAAATGGCAAGAAGCAGCAGTTTATTATCGTCAAGCATTAGAGTTAATTACTAGGCAGTTAGCTTCTGCTGCAGATAAATCTGAACAGGATTCAACGCATCATTTCCAGGAACTGGAAAAACTACAGCAATTATTAGAGAATAACTCCACAGTAGAAAACAATTTAAATAGTAGTGCTGATTTGTTCACACAAAATACATCGCTAATTAATGAGCAAGAAGTATCACCAGGAGATTTGTTATCTACTCCTCCAGCGAATCGAGAACCAAGAAAAGTTAATCCCGATCCAGTTGCCCCTGCGGTAGAATCAAAACCAAGCCAGCTAAACAGAGCAATTCAACGCTATTTAAAACAATCAGACCTTAAGCCAGATTCGGCTAAAATTCAAATAGATTTAGGTAATTTATACGCTAAAAAGCGACAATGGAAAGCTGCGATCGCAGCATATCACAAAGCAATCGAAATTAATGACCACTGCGGTCAAGCCTATCTAAACTTAGCTAAAGTTCTGACTAAAATCGGCAAAAATAGAGAGTCTGTTGGTTATATGTATCGAGCTTTGACTTTAGAACCCGAACTTTTCTCAGCTAAGGACTATTTTTATTTAGGCAAGAGTTTTATCGAACAAGATAAATTGCATAAAGGTGTAGGCTATTGTTCCAAAGCAATCAAACTAGACCCAAACTATCTTGAAGCTTATTATTACTTGAGTACGGTGATGAGCCAACAGGGAGAAAAACAAAAAGCCCTTAATTGCCTTCGTCAGGCTATCAAGCGGGACCCACACCAACCTCAATCTCACTATCTTTTAGGTGAAGAATTAGCAGCCCAAAGCAAATGGGATGAAGCAATTAAAGCCTACGGTCAAGTTTTAGCCATACAACCAGACTTTCCCCACGCTTCTGAAAAACTCAATCATGCTCTAGCCGAAAAGCTCAAGCATGATGCAGATAACAAGCAAAATTAACTTTAACTAGATTCACCATGATCCTAACAGATGTCAAAGTTCCCTTTGTCGATTTAAGCTGGCAACATAAACCAATTCAGGGACAAATTGAAGAAGTGATTAAACAGGTAATAAAGCGGGGGGATTTTACTCTCGGTAAAGCTCTAGCCGAATTTGAAACGGCATTTGCCCAAACTTGTGGAGTTCGCTATGGTATTGGCGTAAGTTCGGGAACAGATGCGATCGCTCTTGGTTTAAAAGCTTGTGGTATTGCCAAAGGAGATGAAGTATTAATTCCTGCTAATACTTTTATTGCTACAGTTATCGGCGTAATTCAAGCAGAGGCAACCCCAATACTAGTTGATTGTCAGCCAGATACGGCTTTAATCGATTTAGAAGCAGCAGCTAAAGCTATAACCCCCAAAACTAAAGCCATTGTACCTGTTCACTTATATGGGCAAATGGTTTCACCTCAACAACTACTAGATTTTGCTGATACTTACAATTTGCTCATTTTTGAAGATTCTGCTCAAGCTCATTTAGCCCAAAGAGAAGGCTATATTTCTGGTTCTGTAGGGTTGGCAGCAGGTTTTAGTTTTTATCCCAGTAAAAATTTAGGTTGTTTTGGTAGTGGAGGAATAGTTATTACCAATGAGGAAAATGTAGCTCAAAAAGTTCGTAGTTTGCGTAACTATGGCGCACCCCGCAAGTATTTTCATACGGATATAGGCACAAATAGTCGTTTAGATACGATTCAGGCAGCTATTCTTAAAGTTAAACTACCTTTTTTGGCTGAGTGGAATCAAGCCAGAAATCAAGCTGCCAAACAGTACGATCGGACTCTTAATTCGCTACAATCTCAAGGGATTACCTTACTCAAAAATCAATCTAACCTTGGTCATGTCTATCATTTGTATGTCATTCGTTTAAGTCAATTTTTGGCTAGTCACAGGGAGACAATTCAACAAAAGCTCAATGAACAAGGTGTTCAAACGGGCATTCATTACCCCATACCTTGCCATTTACAACCAGCTTATCGTTATTTGGGTTATCAACCAGGAGATTTTCCATCGGCAGAATTATTATGCGAGCAAGTCTTATCTTTGCCTATGTATCCTGGTTTAGAGCAAAATCAAATAGACTTAGTTAGTGAAAAATTGTGGCAAATTATTACAAAATATTAAATAAACCATCATAAATAGCTATTTATGCAAATCGAACACCAAGAAATTAACCACAGTGAGCGAAGAATTTTTAATTTCATCATTATTGCTCTATTAACTCTTCTCTATGCTCCCATCGTTATTCATTGGTATGATGGCTGGCTAAATAAAAGCATCAGTATTGAACATGAGTATTTTAGCCATGGACTAATTGGTTTTCCTTTTGCTGCTTATATTTGTTGGCTAAAACGGAAAAAATGGCGAAGATTAGCAGAACAACCTCATCCCTTAGGTATTGTGGGATTAGGATTAGGCTCAGTTTTATATTTAACAGGAGTTACCGAATTAGTAAACTTGTCTTTTCCCTTGGTTTTAGCAGGAATTTGCCTAATTTCTAAAGGGATGGCTGGATTTAAACTACAAGCCTTTCCCTTACTACTTGTATTGCTGGCAACTCCTAATTCCTTGCCTTATCTAATTACCCCTCTTACCTTACCTTTACAAAAATTTATAGCAGGTTCAGCAGGATTTATCTTGATCCACTTTGGTCTTGATGTTAGTGTTGAGCAAATTTACTTGGCTGTAGGGGGAAGACTAGTCGAAGTTGCTCCTTACTGTGCAGGATTAAAGATGCTATTCACTAGTTTATACGTAGCATTGATGTTGTTATATTGGACAGATAATTTAGGCGATCGCGCTAAAGCAACTACTTTATTAGTGGGGGCAGTTACAATTAGTGTAACGGCAAATATAATACGTAATACAATCTTGACTTTCTTTCACGGTACAGGAAAAGATGAGCTTTTTGCCTGGTTACACGATGGTTGGGGTGGGGATCTCTACTCAACTATCATGTTAGGTTCTCTGGTTTTATTGCTGAATTTTTTAGACAATTTCGGTTTTGCTGCTGAGGAGTAACAAATATTTGCATTCTATGGATCGTCTAAATTTAAACAAAAACTTGTCAATATATCTGTCTCAACTGCAAAAGAGATGGTCTATAGCGCGTATTGCTCTTATATTATTGTTATCAATCTTGATAATTGTGGGTGCTGCTCCTGGCTACTTAAAAGGAGGAAACTGGTCTTGGTTAGATATTCCCCCTACAGCTAATATTAAGCAAATTAGGGGCATATTATCTACAGGACTAACTCTGGACGATTGGCAAATTATCGATAAGCAGCAGTTACAAATTGGTGGTCATAAATGGTTAGGGCAAATAATTAAACAAGAGGATTCCAAACCAATCCTATTACTGCTTAAACCACAGACCTACTATCGCAATAAACCAGAAGTAGAATGGATGGATATTAAAGGACTTGAGCGATGGAAAACTGATTCTTACACTCAGATAAATTTTACCAGCGATCGAGACCAAAATTCCTTACCTACTACTGCTCGGTTTTTCCGTGCCTGGACTCAAAAGCAGACCTTTGCTGTAGTTCAATGGTATTCTTTCCCCCAGGGTGGTCATTATGCCCCATCCAACTGGTTTTGGCGAGATTTGCTAGCCCAGTTAAGAGGGAAAAGGGTTTCTTGGGTGGCAGTTTGTCTGCGCATACCCATCAAACCTCTAGGGGAATTTAAAGATGCTCAACCATTCGCTCAATCTTTAGCCAAACAAGTTCAAGCTCGTCTGCAAAAGGTTGCTATCAATAATAGCTAATAGCTATAACCGTAATCATATTTTTCGGATACTAATTGAATTAGACCTCTTGCTCCTGATTTCTAGTAAAAAGTTCCCGTTATTTTTTTCTTGAGCAGTTTTCAATCTTGGCTATCTTATGTTTAAAGTTATTAGACTAAAATTCCTAACTACTAACATAATTAATTCACAGCGATCGCTTGGCTGGCTATCTCTGGCACTATGGTTATGGACAATAGATGTCCTTTTTTTGAGTGGTGTCAGCTGGTCTCAGGAATCTATCTCTTTGCCGAAAAAAGAATCGTTAACGCCCTCTCAACCCAGAACAACAGAATTATCCCCACCAACTTTTACACCTGAAGCTCCTCCTCCCCCTAACTCTTCACCACCTAAACTAGATAAAAGTAATGCTCAACAGCTTAATACTTATCGTTTGGATGTAGGGGATGGGGTGAGTATTAATATACCTTTATTCCCTGAATTTAGTACAGTAGCTACTATCGATCCAGAAGGACAGATTATTATGCCTATTTTGGGCAGAATATCTTTATCAGGACTAAGTTTAGCTGAAGCAGAACAAAAAATTATTTATGAATTAAGTAATCGTTATCTGCAAGTAGAACCAGAAGTTTTTGTAGCCTTAACTGTTCCTCGCCCAGCCCAGATTAGTATTTTAGGGGAAATAGTTCGTCCTGGTTTTTATTCTTTTGTTTCTGGTTCTCCTTTAAATGTGGCACTCTCAGCAGCAGGAGGAAGTACTAAAGACGCAGATTTACGCTCTGTGATTATTCGTCGTTCTCTAGTAGATGGAACTGTAATTGAGCGAGCAATTGATTTATACACACCCTTAATCAATAGCCAAGCTCTTCCCGATGTGAGGCTTCAAGGAGGAGATACTATCATTGTTAGTAAGTTAGAAATAGGTGCAGACCGAGATTATGACCGCTCTATAGTGGCTAAAACCACCTTACCCCAGCAAACAATTAATATTCGGGTAGTAGCTCCCGTCAGCGGTGGAGGGAAAGCATTGCGTAACATATCTTTACCTAATGGGAGTAGTTTCCTTGATGTGATTGCCACTCTACCCCCAGGAGACGGCATTCTGATTAAATCTAAAGAAGTGGCATTAATGCGATTCGATCGAGAACAGGGCAAAGTAACTACTCAAATTATCAATCCTCAGAGCGCGCTGGATGGAGATTTAGCCCAAGATGTCGATCTTCAAGACGAAGATGTAATTGTTGTCAGCCGTACCTTTATTGGTAGAGTATTCAATGCTTTTAATGTTCTTACTAGACCCATTCGGGATATTTTCAGTTTTCAAAGATTCTTCGATTTTTTGTTTGATTAATCTTTATTTGAGTTACACTCAAGAGAAATTTTCTGTTATTTACAATTTCTGATAATTGTTTATTGTTTAAGTTAAGATCGTTACTGCCATTTGCGCGTTTGGCTTGATAACCATGACTCCACCGATTGTTAAACGCTTTTTAATCTCTTTTGAACAACACAAATTATTGGGTTTGTTCATTTTTCTACTTAGTTTGGGAGTATCTGGTATTTTTGCCCTACAACCTGAACCGCCAACTCCCGAAGCTACCTATAAAGCTAGCGGACAACTATCTTATAGTAATCCTCCTCCTTTATTTACAACTACTGGAGAGCAACTACAAGAACAAGGAAGACTAATCAATGTCGATATTCTACTTGGTCCCAATGTCCAAGAGAAAATTAGAAATCAATTAGGACTTAATAGCCAACAAATTCAACGGAGAATTGAGAGAAATCTGAATATCAAAGTTCCTCAACCAGGAGAAACAGCATTAATTACTCTAGATTACAACAATGCTCAAACTCCAGAAGAAGCAGTAAGGACTTTAGGGGTGTTTATGCGAGAAATGGTTGAGCAAAGTCGTTTAATTAACACATCTCAACTTAGAGGCAGAATAGAAGCTTTAGAACAAAGATTAGGTGAAGTACAAAGAGATCTAGCTGCTGCGGAAGAAACTTTTTATCGGTTTATTAGTAAAGAAGGAACTCCTCTTTTAGCAATTCAGGATGGGAGTCTTTTTGCTGGTATTACGGGTAGTCAGCAACAGCAAAGACAACTAACACTGATCCTCGAAGAAATTAATGGTCAGATTAGCAGTTTAGTAGATCAGCTAGGCTTAAACCCCGAAGAAGCCTATATTTCTGCTGCTCTAAGTGCTGACCCAATTTTGGCTAACTTACGGGCGCAAATGTTACAAAATGAAACAGAAATTAAACTGCGCCAAAAAGAATTGCGCCCAGAACATCCTGCTATGGTTGCTCTACGTAAACAACAGGCAAATAATGAACAATTGTTTGCTGAAAGAGCAGAAGAAGTCATTGGGGGTAGTGGTCAATTAAAACCATTAAGAGGTCAACCTACAAGTCAACTGAGGCAAGATAGTAGTCTCGATCCAGCCCGTCAACAACTTGCCAATACTCTTGTCACTCTGCAAACCCAAAGAGAAGGAATCCAAAGACAACTCGAATCAGTTCAATCAACAGAACAAGAATTGCGAGAACAATATGAACAGTTTCCCGATCAACAACTACAACAAGCTCGTCTAGTTCAAGAGGTAGAAACTAAAAGAGCTTTATATCAAACAATTTTAACCGCTTTAGTAGATGCTCAATCCGCAGAGGCAGAAACTACTGGTAGCTATGCTATTGCTCAAGCTCCCGTAGTACAAGAAGTTCTACCTACTCGTTTTGCAGTTACTAATCGATTTTTGATTTTAGCTGGCGGTGCGGGGATCGGGTTAGTAGCTGCTGCGGGCACAATATTTTTACTTGCTACTTTAGACGATCGCCTGCATACTCCTCAAGAATTACGAGAGCTCTTCAGCGATCGCGAAGTACCTGTTTTGGGTAAATTACCTTATGTGGTCTGCTTCAATTTTAATGGTCAAGAAACACCTATTTTGGTAGACAATGATTCTAGCTATTTAGCTTACTACGAAAGAGTTCGCAGTAATATCCGTCGTTTTGCTTCTAAATCTGCTAAGGTAATCTCCATTACTAGTGTTAGTGCAGAAGAAGGGAAAAGTGTTACTGCTTTCAATTTAGCGATCGCTTCTGCTCACGCAGGTAAGCGTACTCTTTTAATCGAGCTAGATTTACGCTCTCCTTCTAATACAGATGCGATGCAAGTAGAGCCAGATCCCGAAGCAAGTACTGAACCCCTTAATTATTATGCTGAACGCAATGAAGCAATTCGTTTAGTACCAGGAGTTGCTAATTTATATGTAGTTCCTACCCCTGGACCTTTGCGTCAAGTAGTAGCGATCCTGGAGTCTGACGAGTTACGTAAATTGATCGAAGATGCCCGTGGTCGCTTCGATCTAATCATTATTGATACTCCTTCTCTTTCCAAATGTAATGATGCCCTACTAATAGAATCTTTGACTGATGGCATGATCTTAGTTACTAGACCAGGAATTACCCGTGGCAGTATGCTGGGAGAGACAGTAGATCAATTTACGGAAACAGACATTTCTCTATTAGGGGCAATAATTAATGATGTAGACCAGGTAATCACCATGTCAGACTTAGAGTCTTCCGGGTTATTGGATAAAGAAGCTGAGGCTGAAAATCAAACTTTAGGTTCTCAGTTATAAGCTAATAGGCATTTCTCCCCTGCTCCCTTATGCAAAGCAGTATCCTTTAGGGCTGCTTCCCTTGCCTCCCCAAAGTACACAATTAATTTTGTCCAGTACTTATTCTTTTGTACTGTCAGCAATCCAATTTAGATAAGGCTGAAAACCCGAAATAATAGGTAAAGCAATGATTTCTGGTACTTCATAGCTATGAATTTCTTGAATTTTTTGCCTTAATTGAGGAAAAAGATTGGAGCTAGTTTTAATGAACAATTGCCATTCTCGATCGCGGTTAATTTTTTCTTGCCAAGTATAAATAGAATTAACTGGAGTAATGCTTACACAAGCTGCTAATTTTTCTGTTAGGAGAGCTTCTGCGATCTTTTCTCCTTCTTGCTCAGAAGAAACAGTTACCATTACCACACAATAAAGATATTCTTCTGGTTTAGTCATGAATTAGCTATCTGAGAAACTGTATACTCAAAACATCGATCGCTCGATGAAGACTTAGAAAGATGCCGATCGAGCCAAATTTTATCTAAAACAGTGTTTTCTAAAAGAGCATCTTGAAGATTTACCAAGCTTAAATCTGCTTTAGTTAAATCTGCTTCAGATAAGTTTGCTCTAGTTAGATTAGCACCAAACAATCTTGCCCCGATTAACTTAGCTCCTTGAAGATTAGCATTACGTAAACTTGTTTCTTCTAAATTTGCTCTAGATAAATTAGCATAGGCAAAATTTGAGCCAGTTAATCTTGCTCTACTAAAGTTAACGTATTGTAAATCTGCCCCACTTAAATCTATTCCATTTAAAAAAGTCCAGCTTAAATTTACTTCGTTCAAAGAAGTATTTTTAAAACAAGCTCCACTTAATCTTCCTGCTTTTAAATCTACCCAATCACAGTTAGTATTACTAAGATTAGCTTGTCGCAAATTAACATTTAATAATCTAGCTCCACAAAGATTAGCTCCTGCCAAATTTGCTTTTCTGAGATTGGTATAAGCTAATTTAGCACCGCTGAGTTTAGCATTAGTAAGTTGAGCTTTAACCATGAAAGCTCCTTGCAAATTAGCTTTAGTCAAATCTGCATTTGCCCAGTTTGTTTCACTGAGTTTAGCGTAGCTTAAATTAGCCCAGTTTAAAGCAGCATTACTTAAATTAGATTTAGTTAAAAATGCATAGGATAAATTAGCTCCTTGCAAATTCGCCCCAGTTAAATCAACCGAAACTAATACCTTCTTACTTAAATCTTCACCTCTAAGATCGACACCAGAAAAATCTCTCTGACCCTGTTCATAAAGTTTTAATAAATGACTAATTTTCATATTATGAGGCTTTAACAATTAACTATAAGTAAGTTAATGAATTTGAGACTGTCATTATACGATCCCCATTATAAAGTAGTCTAACTGTAGATTAAAACCGTAAATTATAGGAATTATTCCTACTTATTTATTAGTTATTATTACGCAAATTGAATTTAAAAATATTCATAAAAATTAATAATAAAATTGTGCTTTTTGTGAATTTAATTTAAATCGTAAGGGGAAAATTACTTTTCTATTTTCTGTTGTTAGTCATCAGTCATTTGCTGCTTACTAGTTTTGAGTATAATCTCTGGTATAACTATTGGCTTGATCGCTTTTGTCTGATCGGCTAAATAATTATAGTAATCGGAAATTATATGTAAGAATCAACAAATGACAAATAACTAATGATGGCAAGAGATAAAAGCTAGTTAACTAGATAAAGAATAAATTTGCCCATCAATAAGTAATCTTGTGATTCCTTTAGCTTCTAGATAAGGAGAAGTTTTTTGCAGCATACGACCATCAGGAACTTTAATTACTCTTTCTCGACGATGAGAAAAACGTCTAGCTACACGATGATTATCAAATACGGGTAAAGTTTTTTGCTGAATTTCTTCTTGAGGAATAGTACCCAAGTCGGCAAAATCTTCGAGGGGTCTGGTGATTAATTCAGAAGAGCGATCGATAACTAAATAACAAGTTTTAGGGAAAGAAGCATCAGAAATAGGTAAAATTTGGACATTGATATTACCCAGACTGGTATAAGCTATATCTTCATCAGCTTCATTATCCCAATCATCTTCATAATCTTCTTCTTCGTCTGAATCATCAATATCTTCCCCCAGCATTTCCCCCAAAGCAACTACATCTAATTCGTCTACTTCATCTATTTCCTCTACTTCTGGTGGTGAAGATTCTTTGAGTTTGGGAAGTAGTTTGATTTTCTCTTTCGGTTTAGGTTGTTCCTCAACGGAATTATTTTCAGGCTCTGAGATCGCTGGTGGCTCTGCAATAGGTTCTGTAGATTTGGATTTTGTTGATTTAACTACCTTTTTCTTCGAGCTAGAAGAAGTTTTTTGCTTATCTTGTTTATTCTCAATAGTCTGAGTTTCTTGGCGATCGCTTTTATGGGTACGAGCCAAACGTTTTTGCTGAATTAATTCTTCATATTCTGATTCAGACAAAGTATTTTTAAGAAAACGACTGATAGTTGAACTACTAACGCCATAGTCCTCTGCCAAAGTTGATGTGGTTGCTTCGGAATTGCGATAAAGCTGAATAATCTGCGTTTTATCTTCTTCTGTCAGTTTTCTAGGACTCATGTTTTTTCAACTACCCTGTCTATGCTAGGAATTGTTTATTGTTAGAACTATTGATCTATTCAATTCTAAACTCATCCTAAGTTATTTATGCGGGGAATTTAAGTATAATCCCCTTGGTTATTGTATTTTTTCTTGAAGACAAATTCAATCTTGTTAAATAACTGATAAAGTATGGAATGAATTTAGAAGCTTGGGCCGATCAAAAATATGGCGACAAACAAGACAAAAGCAGCATTGCTTGTTTTAGCAGATGGAAGTTCTTATCGTGGGTGGTCATTTGGCGCAAAAGGCACTACGGTAGGAGAAGTGGTTTTCAACACTGGAATGACTGGATATCAAGAAGTGTTAACCGATCCTAGTTACTGTGGTCAGATTATCATTTTTACTTATCCCGAATTAGGTAACACAGGAGTTAATCAAGCAGATGAAGAATCAGATGCTCCTCAAGTCAAAGGCGCGATCGCCCGTAATGTTACTTTTCGTCCTAGTAATTGGCGTTCTACTCAATCACTGCCTGGCTATCTGCAAGAAAACAATATTCCTGGTATTTATGGCATAGATACCCGTGCGCTTACTCGCAAAATCCGTTCTGTTGGATCGATGAATGGGGCTATTTCTACTGAAATCCTCGAGCCAGAAGTTTTGTTATCTCGTGTACGACAAGCACCCAGTATGGCTGGTTTGAATTTGGTTAAAGAAGTAACTACCTCAGAAATATACGAATGGTCAGAATCTACCGAATCTAATTGGGAATTTAACCCGGCAGGAGTAGAAAAAAAAGCAGATTTGTTAACAGTTATAGCGATCGATTTTGGTATTAAACGGAATATACTGCGTCGTTTGGCTAGTTATGGCTGTAAAGTCATAGTTGTACCTGCTAACACTTCTGCTGATCAAATTTTGGCATATAATCCCGATGGTATTTTCCTTTCCAATGGTCCTGGAGATCCTGCTGCGGTAACAGAAGGTATAGAAACCGCTAAAGCCTTATTATCTGCGGGTAAACCCACCTTTGGGATTTGTATGGGACATCAGATTTTGGGTTTATCTTTGGGGGCAGAAACTTTTAAATTGAAGTTCGGTCATCGAGGATTAAATCAACCTGCTGGTTTGAGTCAACAGGTAGAAATTACTAGTCAAAATCATGGATTTGCGATCGCGGAGAAATCTTTAGGTGCAGATGTAGAAATTACTCATCTGAATTTGAATGATAAAACCGTGGCTGGTTTACGTCATAAAACTTTACCTTTCTTTTCGGTGCAATATCACCCAGAAGCTAGTCCTGGTCCTCATGATGCTGATTATTTATTTGAGAAATTTGTGAAATTGATGCGGGAAGCTAAGTAGTTTATTTGATAGGCGATCGCAGTATTTGTATTTGAGAAAAGCGATCGCTTTTTTAATTGATGACACGCCCTAGTTTAGTGTAACTATACAGAATAGTAGCTTTCAGACTAGGGGGAACAAATCTTAAGTCAAGAGATAGTGTTAATAATCGATACTAGACTTTTTGAGTTCAAAATCTTAGTTGTAAATTAAGTTTAAAGTAAAGCTTGTTATTATTTTCTAGGATAAGTTTGCCGTATCTATGTCTTGTGGTTGATGGTGTATCTAACTTAATATTATTAAACAAATAAGACTTTAAGCTTTCTATATCTATGAGGTGGAAAGCAACTTGATTTCCCGTTGCTTTAATTACAATAGTACCTTTTGCTCCATAAGTCCCATCCCACTCACTACCAGCAAAAAAACCTAGTAGGATATCAACTAGTAACTGTTTGACTTTATGTATTAGCCAATCCTTATCTTCGTATTGAATTAGATTAATTAAATCAGTGTGTTCGTGAATATAATCGACAATTTCAGACATAGCAGATATTCTATTTTTATAAAAAGCTAGCAGAATACTACCAATAATTTTAGGCATTGATAAATCAACCATTTTTAAATTATATTCAAGAGTTTTCTTTTCAGGAGCAACATAATTAAATGTCCCACCATATTGCTCGATAGCTTTTATTCTATCGATTAGCTTTTTTTTAGTATTAATACTATTAATTTCATCTATCTTTTTTTTAGATAAATTTTTGATTTCAAAGATAAAATTAGTATTACTTGAAGCATTAAACAATGTTGGTTTACTTCCTAGATAAGACTTAATGTTAAATCCTTCATGTTCTTTTGTTACTGTTTCATTTTGAATATCAAGAACAATATCGGCTTTCTTGGTGCTATCACCTAATTTAACAACTGTTAATCCCAAAGCATTTTGAATAACTTCAAAATCTGGAATAGAAAATGTACGTTTCCCTTTTTTTATTTTAGCAATCAAATTATTTAATATATCTTCATTAACTAGCGATTTGATTGCTATTTTTTTGACTTTACCTGTATTTCGATTGAATATTTCTACTTCATCTTTATTAATTAGCAAAAAGTCTAGGTCAATATTATTACCTGTTACTTTATTGACTTTAAAATAGTTTCCTGTTGGCTCTAGATACTTATCTGAGAGTACAATTCGCTGTTCGGAAATAATTCTAACAAAAGCCAATAATTCCGACCACTCTCCTTTATTTTGATTTTTTTTCATATTTTGTCGTTTACTTTCTAAACTATTCATATATGAAACAACATTTTTCCCAACTGCTTTAACTGCATCGACTGCAACACTATTCCCTAACTGCTTAATTGCTTGAGTAGGACTTACAGGAAATTCAAAACTATCGGGAAATCCTTGCATTTTCCGAGCTTCAATATAAGTTAATTGTCTGACTTCACCATCTACTAAATATGAATCCCAATTACGCCGATCTCTGATATCCGAACCACGCCCACCTACTCTAAGAGTAAAACCTATGTCTCGGCTGCAAACTCCTCCCCAAATATCGCTCATATTAAATTTCAAGGGTATTTTTGGTGGAAAAAAAAATGATTTAAAACTAGATTCATCACGAAAACCAACTATAAAAGCTCTAGGTCTTAATTGGGGTAAACCATAATCAGAGGCTTTGACGATTTGATAATAAAAGGAATAACTTAAGTCTTTCTCTAAAATATTGCGTATTAACTTAAAAGTTTTGCCTTTATCGTGATTAATTATGCCTCTAACATTTTCTAGAAAATACGCTTTTGGTCGTTTGGCTTCGAGAATATCAGCAATATTAAAAAATAAATTACCCCGTTCGGAGTTATGAAAATCATTGAATCCTCTTTTGTAACCTGCTTGGCTAAAAGGTTGACATGGAAACCCCGCACATAAAAGGTCAAAGTCTGGAATTTCCTCTGGCACTACATTCCTAATATCATCGTTAAAATTTTTTTCATCAAAAAGCTGTGGCGAAATGTCACGAAAATTATGAATATAGGTTTTTCTTGCATAAGGATCTATTTCTGAGGCAAATACACATTCACCACCTAATTCGTGCATGGCTAGGTGAAAACCACCAATACCTGCAAATAGATCGATAAATTTAAAATGGGACAAGGCCGTATTATTGACTTCTTGTCTATGGGAACATCCTGTAAAGTTAATTGAATAATCTAATTCTAATTGCTTCACTACAATTTAAAAATAAAAGACGAAAAAACCAAGCTCTATATTACTGCTTTTTTACTGACAGTATAAACATTGACAACGCCTTTAAATAAATTTAAATAAAATATACTCTGATACTTTTTAAATATGTAAAATTAAAAATTAACTAATTTGGTCAGAGAAGAAGGTAGGCAAATGCCCACCTTAATGTTATTTATATCTAACCGATCAATTCCATTGCACGCTTAACAAAATTCCCTGCATTTAAACCATTAAACGCCATGATTTGACCAGCACTACTAGCAGTTTCACCTCGTTTCCAAGCAAAGACATCCCGCTTGCTATTACTGCGTAACATAACAGGTTCTAACATTGCACTCGAACCGCCAGTCACACCAATTAAGGCATCACCACCGAAAATATTTTCAAATTCTGCATCACTAAGGAAACCACCATCTTTTTCACTACAAGTTTCCCAAGCAACATCAGAAGAACGATATAAACGACGAGGATTAATTAAAGAAACAATTTTAGAACCAATTCCGTGAGATTTTAGTTCTTCTGCTGCTTCATAGACAGGAATTAAGGTCATGTCGCCAATTACAGCAAAAATAACCTTTTTATCTCCTGGAATTTCTTGTAAAACTACTGCACCTTTTTCTAATCCTTGGCGAGTCTGCGCCAAAGTAGTTCTAATTGGTAAAGGAGATTTACTAGCAGTAATAGTGATACCTCTATTCTGAGTGCCTAATGCCCATTCATAACAAACTTGAATACTATTGGCATCACAAGGGAATAAAGGAAAGACATTACCATTCCTCATCATGGCTGCAAAGTAATTTTCAATTTCAGGGCGTTGGTGAGTCCAACCATTGCGCCCTTGTTCTAATGCTCCTGCGGTGAAAAGAGTTACTGTAGAAGGAGTAGAACGGCGTAATTCTGCCATAGCTTGGGTTACAGTTTGCCAAATGGGTAAACCATTGATGGCAAAGGATTCATAGGAACACCACAAAGTACGCGCCCCAAATAAAGCCAGTCCCGCAGCCAAACCCGCACAAGCATCTTCGCTGAGAGGTTCGTATACTTGCCCTTGGGGTTGCTGGAAATAAATCTCGTCTGTTGTGGGGTGAATAATTTTTAGGGCAACGTTGATATTATTAATCCCCGATGCTGCATTACCATCCGCATTTGTGACCACAAAATTAGGGTCTTGCTTGCCTACATAAGCTGCGATCGATCCCATAGCCGTAGTAGCTACTTTTTTGTCTCCGTCGAGGGGAAATTCTTCTAAAGGTAATTCACCTAATTCTGGTAAGGGTAGTTCTTGTTCTGTCACTACAGTGTCTACTGAAGCACCACCATTTGCTCTTGTGCAGTTAGTTCTAACTAATTCCCAAGCTTGGGGTGTTAAAGCTCTTTCTTTTAAAGCACTAACAATATAATCTTTATCTACAGTATCCCCTGGATACAAATTATGAGCTTTTGCTCCTCTTTTGTGGACTCCTGCACCTTTTAGTTGCTTAATAATTAAAACAGTTAACTTGCCACCCAAAGCAGATTTGGCTGCTTTATCTGTTGCAGCTAGTACCGCTTGAGTAAATTCCATGCGCTTGTCGAAGGAAAAGAGGGTACTATCAACATAATCCCCAGCTTGATCGCTATCGTCATAGTCTTTGGCATTAACCAAAATAATTTCCTTAAACCCATTGCCTTCCCAGTATTCGATCATCTCCTCATTGGGTTTGGTAGACACCATACTATGATGTTCTTGAGAATAACCATTCCAGACCAGAATCGGTAGGAAATTAGTAACCTCAGGATAGGCTGTATTAAAATGACCAAAGCTACTCATGACATAGGGTTCGCCGATACCACCATCCCCAATAGTTACAGGGAAAAGTACTCCAGGATGAAGTTTAGCCCCTGCCATAGCAAAGTGTTGCCCTTGTCCCAGAGGTCCTGCGGGGTTAAGCAGCCCAGGAATTTGACCCGATAAGTGTCCCAGGAGTCCATGCATTTCCCGAAAGCGATCGCGCATATCTTGCACGGTTTTAATTCCCATTGCTTCTAGGGAAGTATCTAAAAAAACTTTACTATAAAAACCAGGAGCATGATGTCCTACTTCTGTAATAATATTTTTGTAGCCTAGCATCACTAAAGCAGCTATGGTATCAGCAATAGAAGCAAAACCCCCAGGATGTCCCGACTGTTTACTGGCAGTAATTTGTAGAGTCAAATAACGTAAAGCATCCGCAGCTAACATAGTTTGATATACTGCTGCTTTATCTGTAGGAGAGGCGATCGACTTTTCTCCTGTTTTAATTGCTGGTTCTTTGCCATATTCCTCGAAACCAGGCAAACTATCTTTAAAATGCTGAATTCCTTGACAGAAAGCTGGAATATTAGTACTAGTAGCAACAGTCATAAATATG
>JASJDI010000127.1 GCA_030065155.1 Xenococcaceae cyanobacterium MO_188.B29 | reverse complement strand
GGACAAGGAGGACAAGGAGGACACGGTAGACAAGGAAGAAATTACCTTGCTCCTCCCTTTTCTCCCTTGTCTTCCCACTCTCCCCTGTCTTACCCTTCTCTTGAATTTATGAATACTGAATCGGTGCTCTAGGGGAGGGCAACCAGGTTCTCTACATTGGAGTTGATTAATAGAAATAGCTATATCTTTATCTAAAGCCATTATTTCGTACATCCAAGCTTTAATTTGTTGGATTTGCTCTGGTTTAACTCGATCGACAGATTGAGAAAATAAGTTCATGATTGTGAAACTTTCAGCTTATTGTCAGCATAAATCAAAATCGAGTTTAAATTCAGATTGAGGAACAAATATACGAGTATTAACGACAAAGGTTAGTTAGGCGGTTCGCTAACTGCCTTTATATTGGTTAGTAGATTTGTGGCAAAAGTACAAAAGACAAAAGATGAGCAAAAGAGTTTGGTGGGGAGATATTCTCTTAGTTACTTGTGGATTGATATTGTCTTCTAGTTCTTATCAGCAACAGAACAGTATCCTTTACGACACAATAGAACAAGAGCAAAGTATAGTTCATACAGTTACCATTCCTGACAATAGCAATTTTGTAGTTACTCCTGCCATAGAAGGAGAACTTCAGCCTATTACCGATTTTGCTACAAAATATGAGGCGATCGCCGTTATTAATGGTGGTTATTTCGATCCTAAAAACCAGAAGACTACTTCTTATCTCGTCAAAGAAGGAACATTACTTGCCGATCCTCGTACTAATGAAAGATTGATTGACAACCCCGATCTTGCTCCCTATCTAGGTAAAATACTCAATCGAGTAGAGTTTCGTCGTTATCTTTGTGGGGAAGAGATTTTTTACGATATTACTTTGCATAATACCCCTTCCCCCAATGGCTGTGAATTAAAAGATGCTTTGGGGGGAGGTCCCACTTTACTACCCCAAGATACTTCCGTAGAAGAAGGATTTGTAGCCTACAGTAATGGCAAAATTATTCGTAATGCGATCGGTACTACTTCTCCTAATGCTCGTAGTGCAGTTGGTATTAAAGAAAACGGAGATATAGTTTTCGCTATGGTAGAACAAAAACCTATTGCTGGTGGTAGTGGAATGTCTTTACCGCAGTTAGCAGATTTTTTATCTACGCTGGGGGTAACTAAAGCTATGAATCTTGATGGGGGAAGTTCTGCCTCTCTCTACTATCAAGGACAAACTTTTTACGGAAGATTAGACAAAGAGGGCAATAAAATCAAAAGACCAATTAAATCTGTTTTATTGGTTCAGTAGTTTAATTTGTTACAGGGACAGTAAAATGAATACTACTTCCTTGTTCTTTGCCAGCAGAATTAGCCCAGATTTTTCCTCCCAAACTTTGAATAATTTTATGACAGATAGTTAAGCCGATTCCTACTCCATTAACAGTTCGTTTAAGAGCATTTTCTTCTTGATAAAAACAATTAAAAATAGCATTCAGATTGTTAGGAGATATTCCTTTACCTGTATCGGAAATAATTACTTCTAAAAATAGATTATGCTCATAGATGGACTTGTCAAGAAGCTGTACTTGAATTTTAATTTCTCCTTGTGGTTGAGTAAACTTACATGCATTATCTAGCAGTTTAGTTATGGCTTCTACTAATCTATCTCCATCAGTTTTTATTTTGGGCAAATAAAAAGGTAACTCGAGCTTAATTTGAGGTAAAGCTTGACCGCATTTTTGAACTTTCAAACTAGTTAAAGCTAGGGCTAAAACTGACTGAACTTCAATGTATTCTTGATGATAGCAGAGTTGTCCTTGTTGCAATCTTGCTAAAGTAAAAAAATCTTTGATTAATTGCTTTAGTCTTTCTAAATCACTTAAAGCAATTTCTAACATTTTTTCTTGGTATTCTGTGTATCTGTTAGATGTTTCTAATTCATAAGTGAGGCTTTCTAGGCAGACTTGAATTGTACATAAAGGCGTTCTTAATTCATGTCCCACAATCGCTATAAAGTTATTGCGAATATGTTCTAAAGTTTCTTCCTGACATTCATTGGCAGTCAACTCTTTTTCTTCTTTTTCTGCTAGATATGCAAAGCCCTTTGTCTGATATACTTTGAAAATTTTTTCTAAAGTTTCTGGCAGAATATTGGCTATTTTTCCAGAGCGAGCGTCTTGCTCTTGTGACTCAAGCTGAGAAACGTTGATACAATCCTGTACTAATTGTCGCAGATGTTTTACCTCTCTAACCGCAGTTTCCAGAAATATCTGTCTCGACTCTGATGCAATAAGAGATTCATTGGCTAAAGTTTCTAAGCAAACTTGAATTGTCGATAAAGGATTCCACAACTCGTAACCAACCATGGCGATTAGATTACTTTCTCTGTACTTAAAAACTGCTAATTTCTGTCTTAATTCTTGATTTTTAGCGTTTTTTCCAGCTTGAGTCAATTGTTCACCTCGCCAAGTTGTGTAAATATTTGTAAATATTTGTTAAAAATAGTAGCACAAATATTACGATTTTATAAAAACTTCATGGAAGGTTAATGTATCGCTCCAGCAATATGTAGGGAGACTCAACCAAACAGCATTGAGTCCATTCAGCAAGAAAGCTAATTAAAAATATTGATGATAGTTTTAGTTTTAAGCCAGAGGAAGACAGAAGCGAAAAGTACTGCCTTTGCCCAACTCACTTTCCACTTCGATCCAACCATCTTGTAATTCTACTAACTTACGGGCGATCGCTAGCCCTAATCCTCTTCCACCAGAGTGACTACAACGAGAACGATCTGCTCGCCAAAAACGCTCAAATACATAGGCTAAATCTTCTTGAGCAATTCCTACTCCTGTATCACTTATCTCGATCCAGAGATACAGATTATCTTTCCAGACTTTGCTTGTAATCGAACCTTTTTTGGTGTAGCAAATAGCATTACCCAGTAGGTTAACTAAAATTTGCTCTGTGCGATCGATATCTGCCAAAACGGGGGGAGTTTCTTTTGGACAAACTAGTTTTAAGACTGGTCCATCTTCCAATAGCTGATCGCTAAATTTAGTTATTAAAGACTCTAATAAAGGACGTACATTAACCTTTTGTAAATTGACTGATAAATAACCTGTTTCTGCTTGAGAAAGTTCTTGCATATCGTAAATTAGTCTTTCTAATCGTCTAGTTTCTCGAACCAAACGCAAGTATAATTCTGGTGTACCTTCTATTCTCCCATCAGCTAATTCTTCTAAATATCCTCTGACTACTGTTAAAGGAGTACGGAGTTCATGGGTTAAATCACCAATTAAGTCTCTTCTGCGCTTTTCTACGCCTTCTAAGCTACTTGCCATGCGATTAAAACTAACTCCTAGTTGGTTGAATTCAGGAATTTCAGTTTCTGGCATCCTCTCTGCTAAATCTCCTGCAGCGAATTTGTGGGTGATTTGTTTCATTTGTTTTAAAGGACGCATAATCCGTTTTGAGGCTAAATAACTAATTACCCCCGCAGCAGTAGCACCAACAATTACTGACCACAGAGTACTGTGATTCCAAGCATTATGAAAACCTTCTACTAAATAAGTTCGCGCCGATCTTACTGTAAATATTCCTGTCCTCTCTAATTGTTCGAGACGCAAGATAAACATACGAGGAGAAGAGTATTTAGCAATAATTAAAAAACTACCCAACCCTACTATCATCACTAGTAGATGGGAAAAAAATAAGCGTGTACCTAAACTCAGTTTGGTCATTCATTCAATTGATTGGTAATTTCTTTGGTCTTATTACCAATTTAAGTCTTTTGGTCAGTTCTTGGCTAAGGGCACCATTTACAATCAACTTTTTGCATGAATACTAACTCGATCGGTCTCCGAAGTGTAGGGAGTGAATGAGAACTGTTCGCAGATAGAATCTTCAGGCAATTTTTATTGATTGTTTTCTGTTAATCTTATTAAACGGCAAATTCTGATAGCTTGTTTTGATTTTAAACCTTACAGCTTGTAGCTTACAGCTATCCATTGCCAAGCGAGTTTTAACCTATCAAAAAATAATTTGGGGATGAGTTAATTGAAAACCTGCTGCTTTAATCTTGCTATTATCTAGTCGGAGATTAAGAAGAGGATTTGTGGGAGTAGAATTATCCCAGTCAATACCAGGTAAATTGTGAGTACGAAATAAGCGATCGAAAAACTCTTTTCTGGTTAAAGTTTCATCGCTACTGAGATGATATATTCCTGCTAGTTGCTTGGCACGGGCAAATTCTAGGGCATTAACGATATCATCTAAATGTACCCAGTTAGCATAATTTTCCCCTGTACCAGGGCGAGTAGTACCAGACCAAGAGCGAAAAATCTTGATTAATTCGCGATTTTCTCCATAAATACCTGCTAAACGAAGAATACATAATTTTAGAGCGTTTTTTTGAGCATATAATAATACTGACTCTGTTTCAGCTAAAATTTCGCCATTTTCATTGACAGTTGCAACAGGACATTCTTCATTTGTCCATTCTCCCTGACGATCGCCTAAAACTGCATGAGTACCAGTGTAAATAATTTGTTTAATGCTAGAAATATTTTGTGCTGCCAAGACAACATTTTTAGCTGTTTGCAGGTATGCTTGTTCGTAAGTTGCGCGATCGCGTTTTTTTGCGCCTACACAAAGTAAGACTACATCTCGATCTGTTAATACTTCTTGGAGAGTAACTAAATCATCTCCTTTAGTAACAATAACTCGATCAGCTATAGCTGACAAATTGCTAACCTTTTCTGGTGTAGTAGTAGTGACAGTAACGGTATGACCCTTTTCTTGCCATAAACGAGCGATCGCACTACCAACGTATCCACAACCAATAATACTAATCTTCATTCAGTTTTTTTGACTGTATTGTCCAAAGGAGAAAAAGAAATTGTTCTTTTGATTACGCAGGGATAAAATAATCGGGAAATCACCCAATTACTTCACATTGCAGAAAAGAACGCCAAAAATAATATTACCAATATTTTAAGTCAATTAAATTTGCGGGATTGCAAAATGCTAGGCTATGTCCGATCGCATTACTAAAACAGGAAATCTTGGAACTATAATTTATCAATGCCTTAATGAAAATTCTTGCCTATGTATACAGCGATCCTTTGCTAGAAATCCCACCAGAGGAATACTTTTGGGGATTAGAAGTCGATCGAGTTTATCAAGATTTGGGACAAAGACAGCAACTGCAACAATTAATAAGAGATTGTCAGACAGAAACCCCCAGTTACTTACTAATTCGTCGTTTAGAAGAATTAGGAGACACAATAGAAGAAATTAGCGATCGCCTATTACTTTTAGAATCTTTAGGTATAGATATAATTGCGGTTGAACAAGATTATAGTTCTTCTCAATTTAAACAGGCAAAACCAGCAGACATTAAAGCTAATTTAGCTAAATTACTAGCTCAAGCGCAAAAAAATCGACTTCAAACTTGTCTTAAGCAAGGACACGCTCGTAATCGGCTTAAAGCTCTCCCTCCTCCAGGGAAAGCACCCTATGGATATCGTCGAGGTCAAGATAAATATATCATCGATAAAAGTACTGCTCCAGTAGTGAAAGACTTTTTTGAAAGGTTTTTGTTATTTGGCTCTTTGCGGGGTGCAGTACGATACTTAGAAAAAAGATATGGTAAAAAAATTTCTCCTTCTACTGGTCGTTCCTGGCTGACTAATTCAGTGTATCGAGGGGATTTAGAGTATAAAAATGGTGAAACAATCCCCAATACTCACTCAGCTATTATTTCTCGTGAAGAAGCTGCCCAAATCGACCGTTTACTCCGTCGTAACAGTCGTTTCCCTCCCCGTACAGCCAGCGCACCCCGTTCCTTAGCTGGTTTGGTTTTTTGTCAACAATGTTCTTCTTCCATGAAAATTACTCGTGTAACTAGAAGGGGAAAAAAACAAGAATATCTCTATTTATGTCCGACTAATTGCCCAAAGCAACCTAAATGTAAGGCAATTTCTTATCAAAAAATATTAGAGCAAACTATAGAGCTTATTTGTAGCGATCTTCCTACTAAAGCTAAACAATTGCAACTACCTAATATAAATAACATTCAACAAGCAATTACTCAAGAAATTGAGCAAAAACAAGCCATATTACAGCAGATATCAACGCTAGAAAAACAAGGTATTTTAGATGAGGAAACAGCTAATCTGCGTAGTTATAAATTAAAAATAGAAATTGCTGATATAGAACAAAAACTTGCCCAATTACCTCCAGGTAATTTACAAGCGATCGCCTCTACTGTTTCTTTACCACAATTTTGGTTAGACTTATCCGAAGCAGAACGTAGATTCTATTTTCGTGAATTTATTAAACAGATTAATATTGTTCGCCTCGACGCAGAAACATGGCAAATTAAGCTAGTATTTATCTTTTAAGAAATTAGCTGTGTTCAGGAAATACATTCTAAAACCGACCTCTAGCGGGTTTCATTTGAATGAAGGTCAGTTAATTTAAATTCACTAACATAGAGATTAATATTAAAATATTTTTCTCTAATAAATTTCAAGCAATGGGTATTTATCCAGAACTAGATAACCTTGATTTAAAAGATTTAATCGATTGTTGGTAGAGTGAGCCATTAGATGGTGAAGAATATGCAACTTCTTATTATAATGAATTGGCTTTTTTGATTTTAAATAAAGGTGTAGTTGGTCGTTTATTTTTAAAGAAACAAATTAGCAAATCGAATAGTGCTAAATTAGCAGCTACTCTTTTTCATCTTCCATCAAAAGAAATTCCTATACCATTAAATACTCTATTACAGTACCTTAAAAATGAATCTCCTCAAGTCATCACTAGTGCGATCGAAGGATTAAACAGACAAGAAGAAACAAAAGCAAAAAATGAAGTTTTAAAACTAAGATCTCATGAATCTCCTTATGTAAGATCTAATGTATTCCGTTTTATGAGCAAGTTATATCCTGAAGAAGCTCGATCGTTATTAATGGAAGCTCTTCAAGATCGCAGTGAAGTTGTTAGACAAAGTGTGATTGATGAAATAGATGAACTTGAAATGATTGAGGCAATTCCCTTTCTTCGTCCTTTGTTAAATGATTCTTCTCCATATGTTCGTGAAGCTGCTAAAACCGCAATTAAAAATTTGGAACAATTGCTTCCAATTGAGTAAGAGTAATTGACTAGACAGTTATATACTTGTAATTTTCTTTCACAGAAAAATAATTATTACTCTGTGGTAATATGGTCATGATACCTTTTTGTCAATCACAAACTATTTGCCACTAAAATGACCCTTAATATTTCCACCACTGATGAATGTGGAATTTCAGATCTTACCCCTGCTGCCTTAAAACTAATGGCAGATTTTTTTAAAGTACTCTCTGAAATTAGTAGACTACAGATTATTTGTTCCCTCAAGCATGGCTCGAAA
Source organism: Xenococcaceae cyanobacterium MO_188.B29 (assembly GCA_030065155.1). Taxonomy (GTDB): domain Bacteria; phylum Cyanobacteriota; class Cyanobacteriia; order Cyanobacteriales; family Xenococcaceae; genus JASJDJ01. The sequence goes on along the minus strand of JASJDI010000127.1, from coordinate 12,751 downwards.
AATGTTACCGAGATTATCGAAGCAACTGGTTTAGGACAAGCTAATGTATCCAAGCACCTCAAGGTTTTGACTCAAGCAGGAATTGTCACTCGGCAACAACAAGGCGTTAGTGCATACTATCAAATTGCCAACCCAGTTATCTTTGAGCTATGTGGTTTGGTTTGCAACTCCTTGGTAATACAGCTAGAACAACAAAACCAACCTTTACAAGAGTTGACAGCTATTCGTAAGAGTTTTACTGGTCAATAAAAAGTTGCTAATTACTAGAAACACAGTTAGATATAAATTTGTCTTATGCTTTAATTTATCTAATGTATAGCTAAAAAGAGGTGGCTTTATGACTTTCGGAAGTTATAGCGCGATATTATCTATTATTTTATTGGCTTATCAAGCTGGTATAAACTTATTAAGTTGAGAGCTAACCTGAAAATTTGGCGGTACTAGCTGAGTTAATTGAAAATAATAATGATGCTACTTTAGATGAACTTTGCCAGATGTTGAAAGAGCGAAGTGGAGTCAGTATTTCCCGTGCCACAAGGGGAAGAATGACACAAAGATTACAACTAACCGTCAAAAAAAAGTCAAAAATATTTTACGTTCCATTTTAGATAGGATACTTAAAGGTGAGGAAAGTCAGGAGCGGTGCGTACGCGGAGCGACTACTGTCAGGTCTCCTGGGGAATTTTTTGACTACAATTAGGTAGTCGTTGCCACCACGGGCGATCGCACTAACGGTTTTTTTGACAATGTAGAGCATCTATAGTGAATACAACTCCAGATAAATCAAGCAATTTTAATAAATCTTGTACCGCCACTATTTCGCTCTGTTGTTTATTTTCCATAACTTTTATCCCTAAAATTTCTCCACGAGCGTGACTAAAAGCAGAAACCATCATTACAAAATTTTGCTGGTTTCCATAGCAGTCACTAACAGTATTTTTTAAGCTTTTACCATCAATAGCTATCCATTGATAGTACTAAGTCTGATGTTTAATGTTAAGTACAGTCAACTGATAACTGTTGACTGAAAACTGAAAATTGATAACTGAAAACTGATATGCTTTGGCCTTATAATACTCCTGGTATTCCAGATAATTTATTTGAACAATTACCCGGTATTCCTCTTAGTAAGAGAGAAGTGCGCTTGTTGCTTATTTCTTCTCTGCGCATGAAACCCGATTCAGTTTTGTGGGACATTGGGGCTGGTACTGGTACTATTCCCGTAGAAATAGGTTTACTTTGTCCTCAGGGAAAAATTATGGCGATCGAACGAGATAAAGATGTCGCTAATCTGATTCGGCGTAACTGCGATCGCTTTTCGGTAAAAAATGTCAGAGTAATTGAAGGTAGTGCGCCAGATTGTCTTAAAGATTTAAAACCTCAACCCAACCGAGTCTGTCTTGAGGGAGGAAAACCCATACTAGAAATATTAAAACAGACTTGGGATTACTTACAATCAGAAGGAAGAATGGTCGCTACCGCCAGCAACTTAGAAAGCCTGTATACTATATCTGGAGGTTTGTCTCAACTGCAAGCTCGTAACATAGAGGTAGTGCAATCAGCAGTCAACCGACTAGAAACAAGAGGAATTCACCAAACTTTTGCAGCAGTTAATCCCATGTTTATTCTTTGCGGGGAAAAACTCTAAGCTTAAGAAATTATTGTTTATCCTAAATAACGTTAAATATGTCACAGTAATTTGCTAACCTTTCATAAGGTTATCTTAATCTATATTTTGACTTTTCTTTAACTTGTGTAATAGCACATCTTATGCCTTGGACTCGTATCCTTAGTGGAATAGTAGCGATCGCGTTAGCTCTAGGAATGCTTATTCTAGGAGGATGGTACTTTACTTTTGGTATTGGCATTCTCATTTTTCTTGGACAATTGGAATATTTTCGACTAGTTCGTGCCAAAGGGATTGAACCAGCAGGTAAAACTACGATGGTTCTTTCTCAATTATTATTAATTATTGCAACTGTTGCTCCTAACTTAACAGATGCTATGTTTCCTGTAGCAGGAAGCTTGATTTGTTTCTATTTGTTATTTCAACCCAAAATGGCAACCATTGCTGATATCTCTAGTTCGATTTTGGGTTTATTTTATGGTGGATATCTTCCTACTTATTGGGTAAGACTAAGAGTTAGTTTACCCAATAGTATTAGTCATAGTAACTTACCCTTAGATGGTTATTGGCCTGATTCTTGGGCAGATGTTAGTCATTTTCCACCAGCGTTAGTTCTTACTTTTTTGGTGATGGCTTGTATTTGGGCAGCAGATATCGGAGCGTATACTATGGGTAAGAGTTTTGGACGCACTCGACTATCAGATATTAGCCCCAAAAAAACTGTTGAAGGAGCTATTTTTGGTATTCTTGGTAGTCTTATTGTTGCTGAAGTAGGAGCTTGGTATTTCCATTTTCCCGCTTGGGAATTTAGCGGTTTAATACTTGGTGTATTAATTGGTATTACTAGTTTGCTGGGCGACTTAACGGAATCGATGATGAAACGAGATGCAGGGGTCAAAGATTCAGGACAGTTAATCCCAGGTCATGGAGGAATTTTAGACCGTACCGATAGTTACGTTTTTACTGCTCCTCTCGTTTATTATTTTGTCACTCTACTACTACCTTTGTTGTCTTCCTGATGATCTGTTTAATATCTTTTTTTCTGCTGTTACAGCTGTGAAGGGCAAAGGGCAAAGGATAAAAGGGAGCAATTAGCAATCTTCTAGCTCAATAAAGGAGCTTATTCGAGAAATAATTGTAAAGTTTATCGCACAATTAGCAAGGCACAGTCAGACATTCAATATTATTGAGTGATGTGTAGTCTAGCTTGTTTCATGATTAAACCTCAAATCACTGTCAGCCTTTCTCCATTCCTTCTTGCTGAACTCAACCACTACATTAGATATCTATCAGAATCTGGGTGGAACAAGAGAGTGTAATAGAGAAATATGGTCAAATTTCGCCACCCAAGTAGGCTGGAAACAAGGAGAAAATTGGATGCAATCAAGTGACCCTTGTGAACAGGGGTTTCAAGCCCTGCCATGCGCGGGCATCTCTTGAGTTTTTAGCTCGGAACGAACTGGCGTTTAACGCCAGTTCGCGGGGTTCACAAGGTGCGGAGGTTTCCTCCGCACACGACCCCTTGCAAGCCAAGCGCATTCCGCGTAGTTAGTAGTTACGCAAATAGTTTGGACTTTGGACAAAGTCCAATATTCTCAGTGATAATCAACAATCTCAACATTGTAGGCATCACTATCTTGCCAAATCATTTAAATTCTTAAACTGAAGAACGTATTCCTTATCCAAGTATGTCGAATTTTTGAGTTAGTCTGATAGCATACTTGATTTCACACAGCTATGGGAAAAGAGATAGAACGAAAATTTCTAGTTAAAGGCGATCGATGGCGATCGCTCGGTAAGGGAGTATTATATCGTCAGGGTTACATTCCTACTTCAGGTAAACAAACCGTTAGAGTTAGGATTATTGGTAATACTGGCTATTTAACGATTAAAGGAGCGACAGTAGGTCATTCTCGGTTGGAATTTGAGTATACTATCCCGCTAGAAGATGCCCAGGAAATGCTAGATCATCTCTGTAGCCATCCATTAATTGAAAAAACAAGATACAAAATACCCCAAGGAGATCTGGTTTGGGAAGTAGATGAATTTATGGGTGAAAATGAAGGGTTAATTATTGCTGAAGTAGAATTACAAACAGAGAATCAAGCAATAACTTTACCAGACTGGATCGATCGAGAAGTAACTGACCCTAAATATTACAACGCTAATTTAGCTAAAGTTCCCTATAGTCAGTGGAAAAAGTAGGAATAAATTGCTGTTTCTCTTTTACATTATATTTGTAAATTTTATAGTACAAATTAAGTTATGAGGATTACTATAATTTCAATAGACTCATGTTAATTAGCACAAACCCTCTTATTGATTCAAACAAATTTGCTCAAGAAGACCAGTTACTAATCTTAACTGGAGCAAGTTGGGAAGATTATGAAAAACTAGACTCTCCAGAATACAATCATTATTTAATTTCTTATCTTAATAGCCAAATAACTATTATGTCACCAGGAAGGAATCATGAAAGAATTGCTCAAATGATTGCTGACATAATTCTTAGTTATTGTAAGAGATTTGATCTTATTTATTTTCCTTTTGGTAGTACTCGACTCAAAGAAGAAAACAAAGAAGGAAAAGAACCCGATACAGCTTATGCTTTTGGTGTAGATAAAGATAGTCCAGATTTGGCAGTAGAGGTTAATTTTACGAGTGGGAGTATCGATGATTTAACTAAATATAAATATCTCAAAATTAAAGAGGTTTGGATTTGGCAAAATAGAGAGTTAAAATTCTATCAACTACAAAGAGATCGATATACAGAAGTCAACGAAAGTATCTTTCTAAAAGGCATCAAATCAGCAATCTTAATAGATTATATTAATCGCGGATTTACAGAAAGTCCTCTAGTGATAGAGAGAGAATTTTTTGATCGAGAATTTGATTGATTATTAATGTTTTGATTCCAATAAATGTAGATTGAATTAAGGAATATTAATAACTCCTTCACTCACCATAATCGATCGCCCACCCACACGGACTTTAACTATGTTTCCATTAACTTTCTCTGCTTCTACTTGCAAAATACTTGGTCTACCCATCTCAAAGCCTTGCTCTACTTGCCATTTAACTATTCCATCTGTAGTAGAATTTCTCACTCCCAAATACCCAGCCAACGCGGAAGCAGCAGCACCAGTAGCAGGGTCTTCTTCTATACCCATGGAGGGGGCAAACATACGGGAACGAATATCTGAGTCTTTTTGTTCGGGATCGAGACAAAATAGATAAACATCAGGAGACCAAGAAGATTGAAGATGTTTCTGCCAAGACTCACGGTTAAGAGAAGCTCTAGCTAAGGCATCGCGATCGCGTACTGGTATAAATAGAAAAGGTACACCACAAGATGCTGCTTGGGGACTCCATTCTGCTAAAAGTAAATCTTTTTCTTCTAAAGATAAAATACGGGCAACAATATCAGATGATATCAGGTTATCACCAAATTCAGGTAGTTTCGCAGCAGTAAGATAGGTGGATTTCGGTTGACCTGCTTGAGTATAGATAGAAACAGGGACTAAGCCCACACCCTCTTCAAAGATAACGTCTGTCTGAGTTTGTTCTAGAGGAATTGCTCCAATCGAAGCCAGGACATAAGCCGTCCCGACAGTAGGATGTCCTGCAAAAGGAAGTTCCACCGCAGGAGTAAAAATTCTTAATTTTTTCGTGTTACTAGAGTTGTCAGGAGGAAAAACAAAAGCAGTTTCAGAAAGATTAAATTCTTTCGCTATTTTCTGCATTAACTCTTTGTCTAATCCTTGGGCATCAGGAAATACAGCTAACTGATTGCCCCCAAACATCTCCTCTGTAAATACATCAGCAGTATAAAATTTATACCGAGCCATAAATATCTCTCTACTATTTTGCTAACTTACATTGCTTTATATAACAACAAGTATCTAATTTGGATAAGTGTTTACCTTTCTATGCGATTCTAAAAAATAAGAATCATAAAGTTATAAAAAAGAGCGATCGCAATGAGTGCATATCAAAAAACCGTTATCGTCACAGGTGCATCTTCAGGAGTTGGTCTATATGCTGCTAAATCTCTAGCTAATAGAGGTTGGCACGTTGTCATGGCTTGTCGTAACTTAGAAAAAACAGCCAACGCAGCCAAAGAAGTAAATATTCCTCAAGATAGTTACAGCATCATTAAACTTGATCTAGCCTCTTTAGATAGCGTACGTCAATTCGTCCAAGATTTTCGTGCTACTGGTAGATATGCCGATGCGTTAGTCTGTAATGCAGCAGTATATTTACCCCTGCTCAAAGAACCAATGCGTAGTGCAGATGGTTATGAATTGAGTGTTGCGACTAATCACCTGGGGCATTTTCTCCTTTGTCACTTGATGCTACCAGACTTAATGAAATCTCCTTCTGCTGACAAGAGATTGGTTATCTTAGGTACGGTAACAGCTAACCCGAAAGAATTAGGGGGTAAAATTCCCATTCCTGCCCCTCCAGACTTAGGCAACCTCGAAGGTATGGAAGCTGGTTTTAAAGCACCCATTACTATGATCAATGGTAAGAAGTTTAAACCAGGCAAGGCTTATAAGGATAGCAAACTTTGCAATGTTCTAACTATGAGAGAGTTGCACCGACGTTATCATGACACAACAGGAATTATCTTTAGTTCCTTATATCCTGGTTGTGTTGCCGATACTCCCCTATTCCGTAACCACTACCCTCTATTCCGCAAAATCTTCCCTCTCTTCCAAAAAAACATTACAGGGGGTTACGTTTCTCAAGAATTAGCAGGCGATCGAGTTGCTCAAGTTGTGGCTGATGATAAGTATAAGGAATCTGGTGCTTATTTTAGCTGGGGCAATAGACAACAAGAAGGTCGTCAATCTTTTGTTCAAGAAGTTTCTAACGAAGCTTTGGATGAAAATAAAGCGAAAAAATTATGGAAGTTAAGTGAGAGATTAGTAGGCATTACTCAACCTGTAGCTGCTGGTTAGTTTTAGCTCTAAGCTCTAGGCTATAAGCTCTAAGCTTTTAGTTCTTGTCTCGACTCATCAATTAAAGCTGATTAAGTGTAAGGGCGATTCGCCCCAAAGGACTAGCGTCTTGCTCAATAACCTCAACGGGGGAAACCCCCGCAACGGTTTTTCGCGCTTCGCGTCGCGAATCGCCCTGACAAAGCTTATCTGTCCTAATCTTAGATTCAACTAAAGCCAATTGCCCAACAAGACATAAGCAGCCCAATAAAATGGATGTTTGTACTTATTAGTTTGGAGTAAACTTAGTTGAGCTTGTCGGATAGCTTCTGCTTTGGAGATATTTTTTCTAGTCAACTCTTGATAAAACTTACTCATTAACTGAGCAGTAGATCGATCGTTAACTGCCCATAAAGTAGCTACAGTACTTCTAGCACCTGCTCTAACTGCCATTCCTGCTAATCCTAAAGCTGCCCTATTATCCCCTGCTGCCGTCTCACAAGCACTAAGGACTAAAAGTTCGATCGCTTGTGTTTGACTAATATTTCTTGTCCGCAAAATTCTATCTAACTTACTTATATTGATACGGCTGTCCCAAGCTAAGAGAAAAGTCTGATCTAGAGTAGAACTAAATTGCCCATGGGTAGCAATATGTATAATCGGGAATCTAGAAAACTCAATTTGTTTTTCTAACGCTTTGAGAGTAAATTTCTCATTCAGCAAAATTTTACCAGTTGTTTCCTCTTTAATGTTGGCTAATTCTCGATCGACATAATATAAAGGAGGAAATGTTTCCCTCGGTTGGGTTAGTCCTAAGGCTAGAGTTTTAAATTCTCTCTGTTCTAAGGAGCGAGGCTCTAACAATTGTAATCCTGGGTTTAGAGCAAGGCGATATTGTTCAATTAAATACTGTTTGCCATCGTATAAAGCTGCTAGGGGAATATTCCGCAAACTACCATCGGGAACAAGGATTATTGTGCTAATGTTATTCTCTTGTAAATCTTTTAGTACAGGACGAATTAACCAATCGTAAAGTTTTTCAGCAGAAGAATAAAACTGACGACGACTACGGATAACTATAGTTTGATTAAATTGCTCAATAACAGCTTCTAATTCTGGTTGAGTGATAGCTATGGAGTAATGAATAAGGGGTTTTTGCGGAATACTGACAATAACTTCTAAACGATCGCGCAAAATGATCGGATAAATGACTGCTGCTTGTCGATCGATTTTATCTATGTTAATAGGTTTAGCCTCTAAACAAGCTTCCTGGAAAAAATTATTTAGTTCAGCTAGTTGTAAAGATTCAATCACATCTCTAGCTTGGGTTAAATTTTCTTGGCTAACATCGTCAGGAGAATCAGACTTTAAAAGCAAACTAACTAATTCTCGATATACTGGCTCTACACTGTCGCGGAAAGAATATTGAAGATCGACATTAATTGCGGTCAAATCTTGACTAATAGATTGAAGAATATTAACTGCTTCTGTGTAAAAAGCGATCGCTTGGGCGGAATTTCCTTGTGCTTGACCAATTCTACCTAGTTGCCACTGCCATAAATAACTTATTTCTGGCGCATTAATAGTTTGAGCTAACAAAAGGGCTTGTTTAGTTAATTTTTTAGCCTTTAACCATTGTTGCTGTTGTTCATAAATTTGACCCTGTAAACCTAAAATATAAGCCTTAGCTCTCTTATTCGCTGTAATTTCTGCTTTTTGAGCAGTATCGGCTAAAATAGACTCTATTTGCTGCCATGAGATACTTTTTTGTTGTTTGAATTGCTCTTGGGGGAATTTTTGTTGGAGTGTGATTAGACACTGGGCAAAAATAATTTGTTGATAAATATTAGTGCGATTAGGAGGTAGATTAGTCAGACTAGACCTTAGTGTAGGTAATAATTTTTCTGCTTGTTGCCAATTTTCTGTATCTAAAAAGCATTTGAAGATTGCTAAATCAACTTGACGTGGTAAATCTCCTGTTGCACAAGTTGGCTCTTGCTGACAAATAGTTGCTGCTTGCTGATAATATTTTAAAGCTTGACGATCATTTTTATTTGCTTGCCAGTTATTGCCCAAAACAAAAAGGGTTTTAACTTGCTCTTGTGGTGAATCTAATTTCTCAGCAATTAGTAAACTCTGAGTTAAAACATGCTGTGCTTGTTGGAATTCCCCCATCAACCGTAAAATATCACCATAACTTCTTAAGGCTGCTGCTTTTAATAAAGAGTCTGGTTGCTGCTGTAAATCTTGTTCAACTGGATTGAGAACTTTGTAAGCATAACGATACATTCCCAAATTCCTCAAGGCACTAGCTAAATTGATCGATGCGCGGATAACTCCTGTTCGATCTCCTATTTGTTGATAAATTTCTGTGGCATTCTGCCAAGTCATCGAAGCTTGTCGCTCTTCTCCTTGGGCTAATTGTAAAATTCCTTGAGTATTTAAAGTTTGTGCCAAAACTTGAAGATAAGCATTTGTTTTCTGGGGTGCAGTTTGGCTATGCAAAAGACTGAGACTGTGATTAATATTTGCTCCTGCCTGGGCAAAATCACCTATTTGTTGATAAGCAAGAGCTAAATTAGTAATTACTCTAGCTTGACCAAGAATATTATTCTGTTCAGCATAAATTTTAGCTGCTTGTTGCCATCGGGCGATCGCCTCAGTAAAGTTGTTTGTAGTATAAAGTTGCTTACCTTGTTGTTCAAAATAGCTGGGATTTTCGTTGCCAAGAATTTCTGTAATTTCTGTTGTCTTAGCAACTACAGGATGAACTCCAACTACAGCAATAACAAAACTAAATAAGGTTAAAGCTATGAATAATAAAAAACGAGGTTTAATTTCAAGCTTCATAAACAATTTTTAGAGCTTTTGCTCAGCTAGCTTTCTTATTCTCCTGTTTTAGCTTAATCTCTTTATTCAAAATCGAACTGGGGTAATAATTGTAAAATACCCATCCCCAATTCTTCTCCTTGAATAGATTTAGCTTCTAAGATAGCTAACATATCTTTGGGTTGAGGATTTCCGCGAGAAGTCCCTGTAACACCCATAGCAATGATTAATCCACACAAACCTCTAGTTTTCTGACAGCGTTTGTACCATCGCTCAACTGCTTGAGTTTGTTGAGGGATATCATGGAGATATTCAGCAAAAATGTGTAGTTTGCCATCTCCAGTTTGTAGCATCCCCAAATCATAGCTTTCTCCTGTGTAAGGATCGTTGCCCGGATTGAAACAAATTGATTTTAACCCAGCCGAATCTTTAATAGTTTCAATAATAGTTTTAGCTTTGGGGCGAGAAGTTTGAATAATAATTACAGGCAGGTCTTTTCCTTGCCAAGAAGAATCAAATCCTTGATAGTAAGTTTTCTTTTGTTGCTTTATTTCTTCCAATAAATTGTGAGGTATACTCCCTAAAGTAACGATCGAGCCGTCGGGAATTAAATCTTCTTCAATCGGAATACTAATTTCTTTGGGATCAAAATCCTCGTCTAAATCTCTTATATCCCCTAAAGATAATAATTCTTTGCTTAGTTCTGGTAGTGTGGAAACTTGCACAGAGATAGTTTGGTTATCCTTGCCGACCTTGGGAAGAGCAATGTCATAGCGAGCGCGGATCGCTTCAATTTCATCTTCAATTAATTTTTCTTGATATTGACGACAAAAATGCAAGATTGCTTGTAAGGCAACAAAGACTATTTTGGCTTCTTCTTCATCTAGAAAAGGACGCATACCTTCATAGGGATGTAAACTACCAAAAAAAGGAGCCATTTCCTCTTCTTCGTCTTCTTGCCAATTTAAATCTTCTTCTACTTCGTCTTCAAGTAATTCATAATTCAAAAACCAGCAATCTTGCGCTAAAAAAGCTTTCTCTAATTGTTCGACTGCTTTTTCGTTTAAAGCTACAGAACGAAACTGTTTGAGAGAGTCGAGAGAACGATATAAAAGCACTCCATATTCGCTTGCCATCATTCCCATCACACAAACATAAATTGGATTACAATCCCAACCATCAATTTGCAGTTCGAGGATATCATGGTCAGCTAAACATGCCCAAGGCGCATCCTCCCACAATTCCTCAGCCGTAGCATAGAGGGATTCATCATAGTTTGGTGGTAGGGAAGGGGGTCTACTGTTACCCATAGCCGAAAAACCCCTAAATAACTGGTCTATTAGGGGTAAATCGCTAACATATTCGATTGCAATATCTAGATTTTGTAATGCTCCTCGTAAAAAAAATTGAATTTCGCGATCGCGTACTATGATTTTTTGGGGACGGGCTGGTTGAGCGGGATGGTGAGGAGATTCGATCGCTCTCAGTAGCGTCCTGACTACTGCTTCTAAACCCATATCTGGAGAAACAATATCCATTGCCCGTACACAACCTTCTGAGCCATCTACCCAGATAATACATTCTCCATTCCCATCAATATCTGGTTCTAGGTTGGCAGCTACCTTAGCTAAGGAACGGCGGTCTCCTTCCCATACACTAGGCACTTGGGGAATTTTTTGCAGTCTACTTTTGGTTGTTCGAGGAAGGGCAGTCATATAATACTAATATACTAAAAAAAATAGGCAGAACCGTTCTTTTACAAAGATTCTAATCTAATGGTTGCTGATATATCTTCGCTTGGATCGTTGACCTTTGAGACAACAATTTTAGTTTTAGCGGAAGACTGTAAGAGCAGACCATATTCAATACCTTCAACTACTGCTTGATAAGAAGCAGCTAAAATATTACTAGAAACACCTATAGTAGACCAGCGTTCTTCCCCATTACTAGATTCAACTAAAACTCTAGTTTTGGCACTAGTACCTGCTGCCCCATCTAAAATTCTAACTTTGTAATCTGTTAGATAAAAATTAGCGATTTCTGGATAAAATTTGACCAGAGCTTTCCGTAAAGCTCGATCTAAAGCAGATACAGGTCCATTTCCTTCAGCAACTTCTAGCAAATTCTTACCATCAACTTCTACTTTTATTGTAGCTAAAGCATCACTACTAGGATTATCAACACCCTGAAGAAGATCGCAGTGAACTTGAAATCCTTTGAGTTTAAAGGCTTTTAGTCTCTGTCCTAAAGTCGATCTCATCAGTAATTCAAAACTAGCTTCCGCAGCTTCAAATTGGTAGCCTTGATTTTCTAAACTCTTTAGTTTGGTTAAAATTTCCTGGCAAATAGGGTCTCGTTTATCTAGATGAATGCCGAACTTAGCTGAATAGTGTAAAACGTTACTTAAGCCAGATTGATCGGAAATGACAATACGCCGTTGATTACCAATTAATTCTGGTTGAATATGTTCGTAAGTTACTGGATTACGTTCTACTGCCGAAACGTGAATACCACCTTTATGAGCAAAAGCAGACCGACCAATAAAAGGTGCATGATCGTCAGGAGCAAGATTAACGATTTCGCTAATTAAACGGCTGGTTCTAGTAAGTTGAGTAATTTGTTGGTCAGAAATGCAGTTATAGCCTAATTTTAGTTGTAAATTAGGAATAAGAGTACATATGTTGGCATTACCACACCTTTCTCCATAGCCATTAATTGTCCCCTGTACCATAGTTACACCTTCTCTCACGGAAGCGATCGCATTAGCTACTGCAGTACCACTATCATTGTGGGTATGAATACCAAATTGAGGGAGAGAAGAGGGTGTATCTTCCTTGACGGAAAAAGCTTGAATGACTTCTTGGACAATTTGACTAATTTCGTGAGGAAGAGTCCCCCCATTAGTGTCGCAAAAAACTAACCACTCTGCACCAGCATTCCAAGCTGTTTTAAGGGTTTTCAGGGCATAATCAGGATTAGCTTTATAACCATCAAACCAATGTTCTGCATCATAAATGACCTTTCTTCCCTGACTCTGAAGATATTCAATCGTATCGGCGATCATAGCTAGATTTTCTTCTAGACTGGTTTTTAGTCCTTCCGTAACGTGTAGATCCCAAGACTTCCCAAAAATAGTAACCCAGTGAGTTCCTGCTGCTAAGATAGCTTGCAGCATTTTATCTTCTGAAGCGTTTTTATGGGGGCGACGAGTAGAACAAAAAGTAGTAATCTCAGCTTGTTGCAGTGGTTCTTCTTTTAGCTTCCAGAAAAATTGGACATCTTTAGGATTTGCTCCTGGCCATCCTCCCTCAATAAAAGGAACTCCTAAGCGATCGAGTTGTCGAGCAATTTT
>JASJDI010000126.1 GCA_030065155.1 Xenococcaceae cyanobacterium MO_188.B29 | reverse complement strand
GTCTCGCTGCCTCTGGTCGCACGAACCCTATGTTTCCGCCAAAGAGGCAGAAGGTTCACTTAACAGTAAAAATTCTAAAAGGAAATATTACTATGCTAATAAACAAATGATTGAATTTATGGACAATTTACATGAAAGTATGCCATTAAGAAGACCAAAAGACTTGCATGATTATTTTCTCCACTTTGACCTAATTATTGAAGCTATAGCTAGAGAGGTAGCTACTAAGTCCCCTAACTTTGATAGTTATTATTTCCAACCCTATCTCAAAGCACATAGAAGCTGGAATAAGCACGTCTATAGTCATCTAGATCTTCAGATATTAGGCAACTATGGCAGTACCCCTAGACCACGCCAACCTCGTACCAGAAAAGATTAAGTTATATTAATTAAGTGCAACAGACCATTGTGACCCTAGAAAAAAAGATATTTTGGATGTCAGAGAGATACAAGAGGAGTTTTAAGTGAATCGAGCTACCTTCCCCCTTAGATTAAAACCAAATTTAAAAGAAGCTATTCGCGATCGTGCACAAATCGAGAATCGGACGCAAACCGATCTAATAAGAGAAGCGGTTAAGTTATATATGCTTACACCCTACAATCAAAATATTTACAGCAAAAAAAAAGCGATTTGATGCCTTCTCTTGTCGGATATTAAATCAGTACTGTCTAACCAATATCTGAAGCAACACCGAAAAAACGATACCACTCGTTTTACAAGTTGGGACACCAAACCAACAAAAATAAAATCATTTTATAGCTTCAGAATAACCGATCGCTAAATCGATCGATCGCTTTCTTATAATTTCTTTCTTGAGTTAGATAGTACTAAAGTATCTTCAGACAAGCAGAAGGTTCACCCGTAAACCAATCGAAAGGTGAATCTATGAAATATTTTTCTTATTTGAGTAAGAGCCTAGAGACTATAGATAAAACTCTATCTCAAACGATTAAATTAACTTCGAGAGATAACTATTTCGACAAGATTCAGAGTATTCTAGTCAATACAAATATAGAAAAACCGCCCAACTCTTTCTTGGCGGATTGATTAGACGGTTTTTCTATTTATTTTTATCAACATAATACTGCTCCGCGTTGGGGCAGACAGTCTTATGCTAAGTTTACACGATTCTGAACATAATCACCAGTCCGATAACTCCTCTTCAGCAGACGAAATTTTTTCTACAGAAGCAAAAACACAGGTGAAAGCGCGTCAATCAAAAATTTGCGCTAGTTTCTCTAACAATCAAGAAAACAAAACCTTCAATATTCTCGATCACATTAACAAGCTACAACCAGCTAAAGGCAGCAATCGCTATATTTGTCCTGTTTGTGATGGAAACGATCTAACCATCGACCCGAATACTGGAAAATATCAATGCTGGCACGGTTGTGAATGTTTGGATATCAGAGAAGCTATTTCACCTTGGTCAGAAATTGTAGCTAATAATAACAAAAGTTCACACTTTTATCGCAGTAAAAAGCCACGATTCAAATCTAAAAAACCTACACTACCAGTTTCACTGACTGAAGACAAAATAGTACTAGCAACACTGCCAGAAAAACCCACAGATATTCCTATAGTCAACAAGACCCCTTTTATCCCAGATTGGTTAAAACAACAGAAAGTACCCGATACTGCCACAGAGATTAGATTCTGGTACTCCAAAAACCAATGGGTTTCTCGATTTGAATGGCAAAACGAGAAAAATCCTAAAGGGCATAGCAAAACCTATCGCCAGGGACATATTAAGCCTGACGGAACTACCAAATGGAGCAAAGGCAAAGATATATGGTTGCCGTACAAAATAGATGAAGCTATTACCAATGCTAAAGGGAAATGGTTAATTGCTGTAGAGGGTGAACCTTGTGTAGAAACTCTGCGAGAGCATCTTGTAGCTGGCATCACCTTTCAAGGTAGTAATTGGAACAGCAAAGCGATCGAGCCAGGAATCAAAAAACTGAAAAATCAAGAAGTAGCGGGGTTAATCTACCTTCGGGATAATGATGATGCTGGTCGAGAAAAAGCCCAAAAAATCGCCAATATTTGCAACCAGCTTAAATTTCCTTATCTAATCATTGAGCCTACCGCTCTCTGGTCAGATATGCCATCTAAAGGGGATATTGTAGACTGGGTAAAACAATTCGAGGGTTCAATGAGTCAAGATGAGTTCATCTCTCGGCTAGAGCTAGCCATACACAAAGCAGTTGAGCGTAGAAAAGAACAGCAAAGAGCGTACGCTCTTAATGATACTGACCAAGATAAATTTTCTCGTATTCCCAACTGGTCACAGTCCGATCTTGCCAACTGGCTAGTTGAAAGATATCGTCCTGAGTTGGCATGGAACACGGAGCTACAGGAGTGGTATCGTTACGGCGCACAAACAGAGGGGATTTGGAGCAAAGAACCAGTTGAATTCATCGGCAGAGTAATTAAATCCGAGATTGAGTCTCTAGCCGATCTTTACGCCCAATTTAACGGTGAAGAGCAACGCCCTACATACAGTATTAGCTTAATCAACGGCATAATGGCATTGCTCAAGTTAGATTTAGGAGTTCGCCAATGGGATGAATCAACAGGGCTATTACCTTTACTAAACGGAGTTCTCGATCTTAGTACTAAACAACTAATTCCCCATGCACCAGGATATCACTTAACTTGGTGTCTGCCTTATGCTTACAATCCCACAATTTCCTGCGCTCCAATTATTGATTGGTTAACAGATACCTGCGGTGGCGATCTCGATTTAGTCCAGTTGATGAGAGCTTATTTATTAGGCGTGGTTACTGGTCGTACCGACTGGCAAAAATACCTGGAATTAATTGGTCCTGGTGGAACGGGAAAAAGCACTTTTACTCGACTGGCGATCGCTTTAGTTGGAGCAAACAACACTCACACCACTACTCTTAAAAAACTTGAAGGAGAAAGGTTTGAAACAGCCTCTATTGCCGATAAAAGGTTGGTTTTAATCAATGATTCTGAACGATACGCAGGTTCAGTTAGTACCCTAAAAGCCTTGACTGGTCAAGATACATTGCCTTATGAGGTTAAGTTCAAACAGTCTACAGGAGGCTTTACTCCGAAAGCAATGGTGATCGTAGCAGCCAATGAGACTATTCAGTCGAGCGACTATACCAGTGGATTAGAGCGAAGAAGATTAACAGTACCGATGTCTAACAAAATCTCTTCAGAAAAACAGAGAAATCTGATTGAACATCGCAATGGAGAGATCTGGGGCGAATTTGCCCAATACATACCAGGCTTGCTTAATTGGGTGCTGGAGATGGATGAAACAGAAGCTACTCACATTGTCAAAAACTATCATAAAGCAGTCCCAGGATTGGCAGTGATGAAAGCACAGACTTTGGTAGAAACCAATCCGATCGCCGATTGGCTAGATAACAAGATCGTCTACAGAGAAAATTACCGCACTAATATCGGTGTTGCCAACCGAGATAAGGATAACAGTAGCGATTTTTGGTACTTAAATACAGATCGATGGCTTTACGCTAACTATGCGGAATACTGCCATAGCACAGGTAGCAAACCAATTGGAGTACGTCGCTTTGTCAATTTGTTGTCTGACCTCTGTAAAAATCAGCTTGAGCTAAATATAGAAAAAGGTCGCGATCGTCAAGGCTCTTATTTTTCTGGATTAAAAATTCGCGACAACTCTGACAACGATCCGCCAATGATAACGGGCAAAAATAGTCCGCCAGACGATAATTTACCATGGCTAGATAATACATATACTACTTCCTTGGTTGTGACGGATGTGATGGATAGCGTGACGGATAGTGTGACGGATGAAAGCATTGGTGGTGATAAATGTGACGGATGTGATGGATATTTTCAAAGTCAGTCTAAAAAATTAGACTCAGAAAAATTAAACAGCAATGATATTACAGCTATTAATGAGGAGAATTTACCGTCACATCCATCACATAATGTTACTCAAAGCATTGATGGTGATGAATTAGAGCTTATTTCTAATCCATCACAGCAACCGTCACAACCCGTCATTTCATCCATCACAACCCATCACAACCAAGGAAGTAAATTTAAGATTGGTGATCGCGTAAAAATCAAAGGTACATCTGTTAAAGGAAGACTAATCAAATATTTTGCTCCAACAAAAACCTGGACTATTAAAACCGATTTGGGTTGTTCCGTTCCTCACGAAAGCAGATCGGAAGACGTATTAGAGCGAATAGAGGGAGATGGTAGTGATGGTTGAGCGAGTCTCTCGAACCGAATCAATAGAAGTCCCTGTTGCGATCGCCCGTGAGGTCAAGCTATTTATCAACCTGTTACAAACTGGAGAGATAGATTCTTTATCGGACTTACTCCAACAGGCAGGATATAGTAAGCCAACCCTATTTAATCTCACCAATCTAGATGATATCTGGAAGACAGTTATTACTTTGATTGAGCCACCTACTACAAGGGCATTGTTATCCCAACAAAGTCGTTTAGTTAGTCTGGATGAAGATAAGGCAGTTATCGGTATTAATTCAGCCAAACTAGTCAAGCTACATCAAAGTAAGATTCCCAACATTGAAGCTGCTATGCAGTCTGCATTGGGTTATGAGGTAACAGTTGAGTTGATAACTGCTAATGCCATAACTGAATCATTGCCAGTTATTCAACAGGACGAATTATCTAATCTGACAGACGCTCAACAGCTTGCTCTATCTCAACTTAAGTTATTTACTCAAAGCCAAGATAAGTTTTTTAGGCTAACTGGTTATGCTGGTACGGGAAAATCATTTCTCATGTGTCATTACATCAAATGGCTGTTATCTGAGGAGATTACTTTTGTGGCTGCCTGTCCTACCAATAAAGCTGCTAAGAGCTTGAGAAATTTAGCTGAATCTGAAAGTTTGAGCCTGGATGTCAAAACCGTAGCCCAATTACTAGGACAACAGCCAGAAATCAATGAGGAAACGGGAAAAGAGGAATTTTTAATCAAGGGTGAAACAGATTTAACTGGCTATAACATTGTAATCGTTGATGAATTTTCAATGGTGAACCAAGATAACTTTAAAGAGATAGTCACTGCTGCCCGTTCGTCTCTTCTAACTAAAGTAGTCTTTGTTGGTGATACTGCTCAATTGCCCCCAGTCAAGGAAAAAGAGCCAATTGTCGCCACTTCAGAGTTAATCGAACGAGATACCACCTTAACCGAGGTAGTACGTTATGAAGGTCAGATTGCCCGTGTAGCAGAGGTCATCAGAAGCGATCCCAAGTATAGCCGTGTTATCTACCCTTTTACAACTAGCGGTGACAAAACTATCCTCTGCGTTCGGAGAGCGGAATGGTTAGAACGAGCTATAGAACTATTTGAGTCTGAAGAATACAATCTTAACCCAGATTATGTAAGGTTTTTAGCTTGGAGAAACAAGACTGTAAAATCTCTCAATCAATTTGTCCGTACTAAACTCTGGGGAGAAAACGCAGCTTCTTATGTGCCAGGCGATCGCCTAATAGCTCGTAAGCCATTATTCAGACCCAAGCCTGGAGGTAAGGGAAAAAATAAGTGGCGCATCTTAATTAATAATTCAGAAGAAGCTACTGTCATTGAAGCTGGTCAACAAAAAGAGCTTGTCTTTCAAAAAGAGATTTATCAATATTGGCAAGTTGAAGTACAGCCCGAAGCTGGCGGAAAGCCCCAAACACTATCTATTCTCCATGAGGATTTTCTCAAACGACATTCAGAGCAAATTAAACACTTTGCAAGTAAAAAACAGTGGAGTTACTATTTCGATCTTTCTCGAATGTTCGACGATGTTGGCTATGCCTACGCTCTGACTACCCATAAAGCTCAAGGCAGTACCATTGATTATGTGTTTTTGGATGTAAATGACATGAGAGGATGTAGCGATCGCCAGAAGCTTTTGTATACTGCCCTGACTCGTGCCAAACAACAAGCTTTGATTTCTAAATAAACAGAGCTTTTGTTTAAGCCCATCTCTCAGATCGAGAGCGCGATCTTGATTCAGAAAATTCTCCCAAAAATTTCTATCTTAATTAAGTCAAACGAACTATTAGCTCGATATATGGATATACAAGCCTTGATACAGCAAAAACTTCAGTCAAAAGAACTTTCAAAAGCAGCAAAAGCAGGTAGCAAAAAAACTTCTATTCCTTTAAATAAGATTACTGACCCTAGTGCTTTAGGCAGTGGAGCGATCGCTTCAATCATGGATTCTGGTGATAATGTTAAGGTTGTTGATGCTGCCAAAGATCGAGTAGAGGAAACACTCTTCAAAGTCAAATCTGGAAATTTAGAAGATTTGGAAGCAATTCTAGTCAATCAAGTTTATGTGTTGAATGGTCTGTTTAATCAATTAGTAATACAAGGAAAAGCTAGTTTAACTAAACCTGCTGTTCTAAAATCGCTACCGAATCATCCTAAGACTATGTTGAACGTAGCAATGAAAGCCCAAACTCAGTGTAGAGCTACGATTCAGACCATTAGCGACTTGAAGAATCCCAAAAAGACAACCTTTATTAAAAATCAGCTAAACAACGTCAAGATGGAGCTAGAAGAAAGAATAGAACAGTTAGAAGATATAGAAAATGGCAGCAAGAAACTGGACTACCGAACAGAAGCAACAGCAATCTCAATTAATTCAGAAATGGAAGCCCTGGAAGTCATCGACAGGAGCAAAGACCCCAGAAGGTAAAGCTCGTAGCTCTCAAAATGCCCTTAAACATGGGTTCAGAAGCAGAGAGGCGATCGCCACTCAAAAAAAAGTCAATCAGCACTTACGACAACTAGAACAAACAATTAAAGATATGAATAAAGCTACAAAAACTCTGAATTTAGATAAATTAACAGCAGCGTTAAGTAAATTAACTTCTTTATAGGCTCTATGCTAGAGAAGCTGTCATATAATGCCAAACAACCTAAAAGGATTGCTATATGTAGTGGCTCGCTGTACCAAATAGACTAGAATTTAAATGATACAGCAATTTGTTTCAAAAAAAGGATTTCTAAAACGTTTACAAGAAAAGCGTTTCAGCCTTAGCGTAAGAATCGGTACAATTGCTACTCGACCCTCTCTTTTAGTAATTTGAATACTTTTCTGTTGCTATCTCGAACATACTCCCATTTCTTACCTTCAAATTCAATAACAGGCGGAGCGGATTTCTTTTTAGCAGTAGCTATCCGCTTGTCCACAGTGCGATCGCTCACCCCCATCAATTTAGCCATCTGCTTTTTGTCCAAGACTTGGGGGGACTTTTGCTCTAATCGATTGTCTCGATCGAGCTGTTCATCCTCAAAGATTGGCTCTAAGGCTTGCTTGTTGACTTTGGTTAATGTCACTAGATTATCTGTCTGCTCATCAACCTGTTGCCTGAGTTGAAGATTTTCTTGCCTAAGCAATTCCAACTCCGCACTCAGGCAAGATACTTTTCCATCAATGGCTCAAATTCTTTTCTAATTGAGTCGATCAGCGAAGCTGGCAGGCTACGCCTGATCGCCGTGTTGAATTCTTCTTTGCTTAACAAATTGTTTAACTGGCTGTTAAACTCTTCTTTGTTTAACAAGTTGTCTAACCGATCGTCTAACTGTTGTTCGACAATATGTTCTACATTTTGCTTGACAATCTCCTCGACCGTCTGTTCAACAGTTTGTCGCTCGACTTGTTCTACATTATCATTGCCTAACCCTCGAGCGATTAACTCTAATAGAGTGCTAGTAATGTCAAAATCTCGCTCGCTATCGGGTTTCGGAAAATTTTCACACCCAAACTCAGCTACCTGTTCCCATAGCGAGACGGGAATTCTTAAACCTATTGCTTTTGACCGAGAGGAATGCCGAGGTTTCCTCGGCATATTCAATCGAGGTGTTGACTTCATTGTTTAACACTGTGTTTAACTAATGTTTAATGACCATTGTCAAACTATTTGTTTAACAAATTGTTAAACAATAGGCAATCATTAAGTGTTAAACATATAACTAAGTGTGTATAACATACTGTTATACACACGGGGGAAGCATCATGAGAAAAGTAGCTCAAACCGAATAAATTCGTTCTCTTAAATTGATGATATGGGAGTATATTTATCGAATCGTTACCTAACCCCTAATTAGCTCAAACTGCATAAGTGGTTTTTCTTGTCAATGCGTAACTCCTAACTCTGCCCCAAGGTTATCTTAGACACAAGTGGCTACTCAGCAGGAATAGATGCCCAAACAAGAGCACCATCAGATATGGGAGCATCGATATTCTGTAAACTGCTTAGCGATTCACCAACTGTTCCAAACACTCCGTTGGGAGCTGCATCTGTCGGTTCGTTGAAAGTCCCGATAACCGTTCCGTAGTTGAGGTTGCCATCATCTCCGAGTTCGGATAGAGGAATCGAAATTTCTAACGAGTTTGTACCATAGGTGATAGGAGCAGTTCCAATGAAGAAACCGTTGGTATCGAATAGATCTACAAAACCTGGATTAAATTCTTCGCTGAACAGATCGATGACAACCTCAACTCCAAGTGGTCCCCCCTGCTGGTCTGGTGGCGCGAAGAAGCTTTGATTTGAAGCTATACCTGTTAAAGGATCCTGGTCGAGGTCGAGATCCCAGAAGCCCACAACTGAATCAGATAATCCTGTAGACGGTGCTGAGATCGGGGTAAAAAAGTTCATTGTTAGCTTAAGCTCCTCGCCACTGACAACACCACTAACGTTTTCAATATCAATTTGTGGGGAGCCAAAGCCGAAAGTATCGCCAAGCGGATCATCGAATATTGGCTCTTCAATCTCTAAATCTAAAGCAGCAGTAGATTCAGCGTAAGAGAATGCTTCACTGTCAGTAACGTAAGTATAAGCATCAGTTTCAGCTAGTGCTTGTTCTCCAAAGGCTTCAGCATCAGCTTCAGCAGTAGCCAACTGATCCGGGTTATCTACGTTTACGTCAACATCTTTGTCAATGTCAAGGTTAACTACCTTATTAAGGTTAACGTCTTTAGCAATTGTGAAATTAATGTCACCCATAGCTTCTATCCTTGGTTTCGATAATTAATCGTTGCCAAGAATAGTAGGGAAAATCCATAGAGATATGTTGCCAAATTGGCAGAAATCTGCGAGGCGACAGCGGATACTCAAAGCCTTACTCTATAAGCAATTAGAGACAAGTGATCTTTAAAAAGATTGAACGAACGTTGTTGACAGGCTTATTGAGAATGCTCAGCGCGAGCGCGTGAAAACCTTATTTTTTCGTTAACCTTACATAAAGTTCAAAGAAACCGAGCCGACGATTGCCCCCACAGAATAGATTATTGAAATTATTTAACCAGAAAACCAGAAAGCAAGCTATATTGTTAACTGGTTTTCTGTAAAGAGAGAAAACATGAAACTAATTACTGTAACTGGATACAAAGGTGGATGCGGAAAATCCACCACCGCCATACATCTAGCTACTTACTTTAGCGAGCTCGCGGAGCGAGGCAGCGAAGCTGATCGCGGAAAGACGTTATTGATCGATAGCGATCCAAACCGCACGGCTATTAAATGGTCAAAACGAGGTGAGTTGCCATTTATCGTGGAGGATGAGCGCAAAGCAATCAAGTTAATTCCTGGTTGTGATTACGTCATTGTAGATACGCCAGCTAGACCAGCATCGGACGATCTTAAGGAACTGGCAGAAGGTTGTGATCTGTTAATCCTGCCCACCATTCCCGATGTTGTCAGTTTAGAACCAATGTTGGCTACCGCCGAAGATTTACCCGCCAACTCTAACTATCGAGTGTTGCTCTGTGTTGTCCCTCCCTATCCCAGTAAGGAAGGGGAACAGATGAAAGCAGATTTGATTGAAGGTGGTGTTCCCGTTTTTAATGCCATGATTAGGCGGACATCAGGTTTTGGCAAAGCAGCGATCGCAGGAATTCCGATTAGAGATTTAAAGGACAAGACAAAAGTAGCTTGGTCAGATTATCAAGCAGTAGGTAAAGAAATAGAGGAGATTATCAATGGGTAAGTATAGAGATATTGTTGAAAGCAAAAATCAAGCAAGTAAACCAGATAACCAGAAAACAGTAAATGTTGATAGCAGTAAAACCGCGGAATGCGGTGACAGGCAAGCCCCTGAATTGAATTCAGGGGAACCTGTCACCAGTAAGCAACAAAACAGTAAAACTGGTAATGCAGATAGCAAGAAAACCAGTGATACAGATAACCAGAAAACAATAAATGCAGATAGCAAGAAAACCAGTGATACAGATAACCAGAAAACAATAAATGCAGATAGCAAGAAAACCAGTGATACAGATAACCAGAAAACAATAAATACAGATAGCAAGAAAACCAGTGATACAGATAACCAGAAAACAATAAATACAGATAGCAAGAAAACCAGTGATGCAGATAACCAGAAAACAATAAATACAGATAGCAAGAAAACCAGTGATACAGATAACCAGAAAACAATAAATGAGGATATGGTGAATCTGAGTATCAAAGTACCGAGAAAGCTGAGACAGAAATGGGTAGCCGAATCGAGATTGAGGGGGACTACTCTAACAGCAATAATTACTGACTATCTTAAATCGGAACTTGGAGAATAAACTTATAAGGAAGCTTCCCGACAACCAAATCTAGAAGCTTCCTAGAAATTGCTGCGGGGAACTGCTGCTGCTTTACCTCCAGGAGCAGCAATGGTCACTATTTGTAACCAACTACCAGATTTGATTGGCAAAATATTTTGAGAACGTTCATCATACTATTACCAGTAAGGCAGAAAACCAGAAAACCAGAAAACCAGAAAAATGCACAAGACGAGCGACCCCCTAAAGGGTTCAGCAGTTGCTTCAAGCGGTGCGCGGGGAGGGGGGTTTTATAACCAGATAGATCGGCTAGAAGTACAGACTTAAAATTATTAGAAACCCCCCTTCCACCCCTGGTGATTTTTAATCACTATCGCGAACGCGCACCGAGGGGAACCCGCCCAACGCACTGCTTCACCGCGTCGCCGACAGAAGTCGGCTTGCGTCCTTTGAGGAAACCTCAAAGGACGCAAGCCGACTTAGCAAGGGAATGCGCGAGGAAGAGCTAGTGAACTACCGTATCAAAGTACCGAGAAGATAAGAATAGTAGCTCAATCCTGGTCGCTTATTACGTATAATATTACGTAGATCGGATGAGGTTACGTAAAGAGGTATGAATTCATGACTGCCAACTCGATGTCCACTGCCCTGTACAGTGATTGTCTTTTTAGTTCTAGTGAGCTAAATCGTAGATCGGGATATGTCTTAGACACGGCTTTGCTCAAGCCCGTAACCATCACGCGCAATAATGATTCATTTGCTCTTTTAAGACGAGAATTAATGGCTAATATGGCGAAAGGACTCGAGCTAATGAACAAAGTCAGCCAACTTATGAATGTTGCTTATCGGCTGGAGGGACGACAAGAGCTCGAAAGCAATAATGAATTCAAATGGGTAGAAGAATTTGATAGTGAAGAACGAGCGGAATTAGTCAATGAAGTTTACTCCGCTTTGGAGCTAGCCAAGTCAACAGATGATTGGGATGAAGTTGCTGCTGTTATTCATGAATGGCGTGAAAGTGCGCTGGCAATTGCCAGTGAGGAGCTGAGTGAAGCGGTTTCTGAAGAGCTACCGCTCACTTAAAGAAGTAATGATAATGTTGATTTTCGTGACAAGTAGCCCATGAAACCTTTAAAACTCGTTCAAGCTGATAGTAATCTTGTTCCACTCCTGCCCAAAAACAGGTTAGCTCCCGATTCGGGTTATGAGACTCTACTTGATGATTGGTTAGCTCGATCGCGATCTAGTCATACTAAGAGAATGTATCGCTCCAATATTACTGCATTCTTCCAAGCGATCGGGTATCAGATCACACCCGATATCTTAGCTCAATTCCTACTGCTAGATAGCCATCAAGCCTTTGAATTAGTATCTCAGTATCACGGTTCATTAGTTGCCCGCGAGCTAGCACCAGCTACCATTAATCAGAAGTTGGCAGCGATCAAGTCACTAGTTAATTACGCCTCTTCTGTTGGCAAATGTCACTACACCCTAACCAATATCAAAGCTGAGAAATTGACCCAATACCGCGATACATCTGGCATACCCTTTCAGCAGTTTAAGCTCATGTTGGATGCAGTGGATACATCCAAGATTAAAGGAATACGCGATCGAGCAATCTTATTACTTCTTTGGGGTAATGCCTTGAGACGA
Organism: Xenococcaceae cyanobacterium MO_188.B29; assembly: GCA_030065155.1. Classification (GTDB taxonomy): domain Bacteria; phylum Cyanobacteriota; class Cyanobacteriia; order Cyanobacteriales; family Xenococcaceae; genus JASJDJ01. The sequence goes on along the minus strand of JASJDI010000126.1, from coordinate 7,832 downwards.
TCTGAGATTGTTAACTGTGATAGCAAAGATTACTCCCCAACGGCGGGAGAATTAATCATCACTGGTAAAGGAAAAATAGGACAAAGAGAAACAATTACTTTGGGCAAAACGGCAATAAGAGCGATCGATAATTGGCTGCTAGCTAGGGGAGAAGTTACCCCCGACAGTCCTTTATTCTGTGCGGTTCATAAGGGTTATTGGGGACATAGGTTAAATACTCACAGCATTTATAAGCTGGTGCAGAAGTATGCCCAACAAGCTGGCATTGATAAGGTTATGTCTCCCCACAGAATCAGGCATTCATCGATCACCGAGGCTTTGAACCTGACTAATGGGGATGTGAGGAAAGTACAGAAGTTATCGAGGCACTCTAACCTCAATACATTGATGATATATGACGATAACAGGCAGAACCTACAGGGAGAAGTAACTTCTATGTTAGATGATTTGTTTTAGCGATCGTCGCTCGCTCACATAGATGTAAATTATTAAGATTTCAAGACTTCGCTGAGAATAACTACAGATAAATTAGATAAATTACGAAAGCCGTTATCGTTAGTAATAAAGAGATCGCAGCTTATCGTCATAGCAGTAGTAGCGTGAATAGCATCGGGTGTTTTTAACGAAGTTTTAGCCCGTAAATTAGCTGCTTGTCGAAGTATGGATTGATTAATAGGGATAAGCTGCATTGCTGAATTGAGCAGCAGTTGTTCGTAGTCGGAAACCAGAGAGCGATCATTATTGCGTAAGGGTAAAACTAACACTTCCATTAAGATTAGTTCGCTGCTAATCAGTTCTATTTCTCGCGCTTGAAACTTTGTCCACAAGGGTTTGAGCAAGTCAAAATAATCCTTATTACCCTCAAGAGTATAAATAAGCACCGCAGTATCTACATAAACCTTGCTACCAGATGGAATTACTAACTGTCCCATGAATTCCTTTCCTCTCGCAGTTGTAGATCTATATCCTCTGCACTTCTGAGAGAGCGTTGACTTCGGCTTGCTTCTATTAATTCCAAGACTGAACGTTTTTTTTCTTGGGGTTTTTCTGGTAGAACAACGAATACATCAACGGTATCGCCAATTTCGACTGAGGGAATTTCTATTTCAATCTTGTTTCCTGGTAAAACTTTGGTTGTTAAGTGTAAAGCTGGTTGCATAGTCAAAAATTAACTTGGTTATCTATTTAGATGATTTGTTTTAGCGATCGTCGCTCGCGCCCATCTCGGCGGAAATATAGGGTTCGTGTCACCAGACGCAACTAGGTTAAATTTCACATTTTTCACGCCATTTTTGGGGCTGAATGATCAGAAATACAAATCAGTTACTTTGCCTAGTTTATTTTCTTTTAGGCAAAGTATCATGAGAGGGTGGTGATTCCCATGTAGTGAAAAATGATCGATCTAGGGAATCACCACCCTAAAAAGCTCAAGTCAGCTTAATCTTGAGATATATAAATTGCAGAACCAATTACACCAACTTGGGGATTTGTAACTAAATATATAGGAATTTTTTGTAACAATGACCTCATTCTTCCTTTATTAAGGAAAACATCCAAAAAATCTCCCTCCTTAATTAAATCAATAATATGGGTTGTAATTCCTCCTGCAACGTAAAGTCCACCATAGGGTAAAACTTTAACAGCTAGATTACCAGCCTCTGCCCCATAAAACTTGATAAAAATTTTCATGGTTTTCTCACATAGAAGATCTGTGTTGTCTAAAGCAGCTTTGGTAATTACTCGTACAGGATCTTCAATTTGCCTTCTTATTTCATCATTAGACGTTTCCCATCTATTAACAATTTGTTGGATCTCATCAGATTCACGCCAGTGGGTTTGATCGCGGAGAAATTGATAAATGGTAATAATACCAGGTCCAGAAACTACTCGCTCTACTGAAACGTGCTGGAGATTAAGTTTTTGTCGGATGTATTCCAATAAATCATACTCGTTTAAATCAAACCTCTTTAACTCATTTGTCACAATAGGAGCCAAATCCGCGTGACTTCCTTCAGTAGCATGAGGCTGATAATGTTGTTCATCAGATTTTGGCAGTAAGAAAGCTTCTCCCAGTCCAGTTCCTGCTCCAATAATAGCTTTAGGTGAACCATCTTGAGGTTTTACATCTTGCAGAGTCACCAAATCTGAATTCTTTAATGCAGGTATACCGTAACCAATTGCTGCAAAATCGTTGATTAATTTAACTTTTAGAATCTTAAGGCTATCCTGTAACTCCCTGCCATCAAGAACCCAATTTAGATTAGTCATTTGACAGACATTATTCTCCACGGGACCAGCAATAGCAAAACAAGCTTTTTGAGGAACAGGAGAATAATGTAGTTCTTGTTCTGCTTCCTGAAAAAACTGTTTTACCATCGCCACAAAATCTGCATAGTCGCCTGTGGAATAACGTTTTTGGTAAAGGGGAGGCAACAACTGGGGGTTGTTATTATTAATGAGGTATAGATCAACCTTAGTACCGCCAATATCTCCAGCAAGCAACAGTGCCATAATTAATTTCCATCTCTTTTCAAAGTTTAAGCAAGTAGGATTAAGCTTGTCCCTACTTAAGTGTAAAGTTTTCTATGAAATTCTAAGTGTTTCTCCGAAATGAATTTTATAGTTCAATTAGAACCTTCCCCTGTTCTAGTTAGGAGGCTGTTGAGATGCCATTTAAGAATTTCTGGGAATTTTTGAATACTGACATTAGTAAATTTTCCTCGATAGCAGTATCAGGAGGTCAGCTTGTTGTAGATTTTGCTGAAACCCTCAAAGAAAATCTTAATCAAAAGATTAATGAGCAAAATCTACAAACAGATACTAGCAGCATTTCTTCATTATTAGACTTTTTAACCTCACCACCGCTCAAAATCGTAGCTTCTGGATTGCCCTTCGTATCCATAGCTGTGGAACTACTCGATCTGTATTCTAAATTCAATTATCAAGAACCTTCTCTACGAGAATGTATTTTTATTGTAAGTAATGAGGCTTATTTAAAAGCTTTAACGAAGATTTCAGAATTGGAAGAAGATCGAGATGTATTATATTACGTTAAACAGGTTTCTGAAAAGAAAAATTTAATCATAAAAAGCATTGAACTTACAGATACAACAGTAGAAATCAATAATAAAAAGATTGAATTCAATGAACAAGAAGCTAAAAATACACTTGTTTGTTTTCACGAATCAAAATTAGCCAAACTATTTAACTATTTTTTAACAGAAAACTTGCATCAAGCTGGACTCAATCAAAAACAAGCTCAAATCCTAAGCCAACGAGTTGCTCACAATACTCCTCGCTATGTAATAGAAGTTATGTCTAGAGCAGGTGATTCAGTTAGAGAATTGTCCAATCTTTATTGTGAAGGATGGCGACGCGATCTAGATAAATATAGGGCTCTCGATAAATATCTAACAGAAGAGATTAAAGAGGGAACAAAAAAGTGTGTTTTAAAACAAAATTTCACTTTGAAGGAAATTTATGTCCCTCTGAACGCTTGCTATCTAGATGATAATGGCAATCGCAATCCTAACAGCGAGCAACCTTTAGAAAATATTGTTTCAGCTTGGCTTGAGGAACAACGAAGCGAAGCTGAAACACAAAAGATAATGTTTATACAAGCTGAACCAGGAAGAGGAAAAAGTGTTTTTTGTCAGATATATGCTGATTGGGTAAGAGCGCACTTATATCCGATCTGGACTCCAATTTTAATTCACTTAAGAGATATTCCTATATTACAAAAAAGTTTTAGAGCAACGCTTAAAGAGGCTATCCATTATGATTTTGCTACTGATAATAACTGGTTAACCGATCCGAAGCGACAATTTTTATTTTTACTTGATGGTTTTGATGAATTGCTAATGGAAGGAAGAAGTAGTCAAGGATTAGAAACATTTTTAAAGCAAGTAGGACAATTCCAAAAAGATTATCAAGATCGACATCGAGTATTAATCACTGGTAGAACTCTAGCATTACAAGGGATTGACCGTAATCTTCCTTACAATTTAGAGCGAGTAGAAATTTTACCAATGGACAATACAATTCAGGAACAATGGTTAAGTAATTGGGATAAATTAACTGATAAAAATCAACCAATTGTTAAACAGAAAACTTTAGAATTCAGAAAGTTTTTACAACATCCTAATTGTCCAGAAGAACTGCGAGGTTCATCCAAAATAATAGGTTTAGCCCAAGAACCATTACTGCTTTGTCTTATGGCAATTATGCACAGAGATGGAAATCTAAATATTAAAATGTTTGAAGAAAATAAAATTAGCAATAAAATTTCTATTTATCAAACGACAATAGATTGGATGCTGGCGAGGATAACAAAAGAGTATGAGAACTTAGATATAAAAGATATTGATATTGGGGAACAAGAAGAACAATTTCAACAAACTCTTAGAACAGTTGGTTTATGTGTAATCCAATCAGGAGGAGAATTTACCTCAATCAAGATGGTTCAGGAAAGACTCAGATATCCAGAAACTTCAGAAGTTATTAATAATATTCAACCAGAAAAACTGAAACAGGAAGAAAAATTGAAACGTGAATTAGTCAAGTTTTATTTACACGAAAGACAGCAAAACTCACTTGAATTTATTCACAAAAGTTTGGGGGAGTTCTTCTGTGCAGCACAATTCAAAGAAAGTCTTGAGGACTGGAGTGAGCCAGGACGAAGAGATGGGAAAAAGTTTAATATCCCTAGGGACCAAATGAATAGAGAAATATATGATTTATTCGGTTACGGAGGATTAAGTCAAGAAATTGTTCAGTATCTAATAGAACTATTAAAATCAAGTTCAGAATTTGATGATGAAAAGATGATCCGCTTATTTAATCGCCTCAAAAATTTTTATTTTTGTTGGTGTAATGGTGAGTTTATTGATGCTATCACTGATAATTATCCTCGGAATAAAATGGAAAAAATAAATAAGTATCTAGAGGATAAAAGTAAGTTAAGTTTGCGAGCAATAGATATTTATACTGGTTTAAACGTTCTTATTTTATTACTAGAGCTATATCGTTATGCTCGTTCAAAAGATGATAAGTTAAAAGAGAAGATGTCTTTTTACCCCTGTGAAAAAGATCTAACTCAATTACTTCGTATTATTGGATATAGTAATTGTCTTGGAGGTGGAACTTTGGCTAGAGTTGTTGGACCTTTTATGAGCTATATCCGACTTAATGATGCCGATCTTAGTGGTGCAGATCTTGGCAAAGTCAATTTATTAGGAGCTCATTTGAGTCGAGCTAATCTCAATGGTGCATACCTTAGAGGAGCAAATCTTAAATACGCACGACTTAAAGACACGACTCTTAAAAGAGTTAATCTTGACAGTGCTAATCTGACTAATGCTTTCCTGATTGATGCTAATCTTAGTAGTGCTAGTCTTAGTAATGCTAATCTTAATAATGCCACACTCTGTGGAGCTAATCTGAGTGATGCCAAACTTAACGATGCTAATTTAAGTTTGGCTTATCTTGGAGGAACAAATTGCCGTGATGCTAATTTCAATCGTGCTAACTTAAGTGAAGCACAGCTTTGCAGCACAGACCTTAGTAGTGCTAATCTCAAAGGAACTAATTTAGAAAATGCGGATTTTAGAGGTTCTAATCTCGACAAGATTGTCTGGGATTGGGCTACTCGTTTTGATAATGCAATAAGAATTAAAAACAAATACAAATATCGTAATCTTTCACAAGAGCTAGAAGATCATCTTTCTAAAAATTTCAAGACTTAATTTTAATTTTTAAAGAGCAAGATTTTTTTTATTATAAAAACACATCAATCCAATTTATATAGATTAATTTTATGTCTTTTTTACTTGTAGGAGATATAGGAAGAAAAGTAAATTTATCTCTTCTTGAAGCTCAAGAAAAAAACATTAGGAGTGTAGATGATTTTCGAGTTATCTACAATAATTCATACCCAATCCAATCATATTTCAGTCTGCAAGCGATTATCAATAAATTTAAGAAAGATACTCCTCATAACTTTAATGATTACCAAATAGAAAAAGCTTGCTTTGCTGTTCCTGGTCCGATAAGCAACAATAAAAAAGCTCACTTAAACCACGTATCTATAACTAATTATGCTAATTTATTTACAAAATTAACAAATCTTAATTTATTTATAGACTCAACACCCAAAAATAAATGGAAAGAAATCAACGCTCACGTACTACAAAAAGAGCTTGACTGTCAAATATCTTTAATTAATGATTTTGAAGCAATTTGTTATGGAATAAATTTCTTATTAGATTCAGAAAACTCTAAAGACTTTTATCCCTTACAAGAAATTAAACATAAAGAGAAGGAAAATCAACGAGCTAATTGTATTGCAGTTATTGGTTCAGGGACTGGTTTAGGAGAAGCATTTATGATTAAACAAAATAATCAACCTCAAGTTTGTGCTTCTGAAGGTGGTCACGCTGATTTTGCTCCTCGTTCTCAGCAGGAATATGACTTATATCAATATTTACTTGATAAACAAAAAAAAGAGCAAAACGAAAACAATATTTCGCATCATATTTCTGTAGAGCGAATAATTTCAGGTCATGGAATTGTTGATATTTATGAATTTTTACTTCAACAATGCCAAAATTCCAGTGAATGCTCGGCAATGCCTGAAGATGGCTTCAAGAGAGACTTATCCACATATAAGAAAGAACAAGGCAAGAATATCCCAAACACGGTAGATCCAGCCGTGGCAATTGCTAAACAGGCTTTGTTTAATAGAGATGAGCTTTGCCAAGATGCTATGAATATTTTTTTGTCAGCTTTTGGTGCTGAAGTAGGCAATTTTGCTCTTAAAACATTGCCCTATGGAGGATTGTATATCGCAGGTGGTATCGCACCTAAAATTCTTCCTCTCTTAGAAAAACAGGTTTTTCTCTCAGCTTTTAAAGATAAAGGTCGTATGAGGAGACTGCTGGAACAAATACCAATTTTTGTTGTTTTAAATCAGGATGTGGGAATAATTGGAGCAATATTTTATGCAGATCGCTTTATGAGGGAACAAGTAGCTCAGATAAGCTATGCTGGTGGCGAGGGAGCATTGCTCCTCTAACTATTGACAAAACTGCTTGTAAACCTTTTTCTGACTGAACTCAATCGATTCAGTTACAATTGCAAGTATAGCAATTACTACGTCGCAATTATTATTTATAACATTGTATTATATTTTGCAATACCAATATCTATAACTCCAAACCTCTACTTGGCCTAAATAGAAGGTTCGTGTCATATGGTGCAACCTGCCTCTGAACCCCTTGATATGTAATGGATATAGAGCTTGAGTTTAAATGATTTAGCGATCGCCAAAATATAAGTTATGCAAATGTTTTTTAGTACGCATACATATGAAAAAACTTTGCCTAAAACAAAAGTTGAGACCCATCAAAATATTGATGCCAAAGCATTATAGGGGAATGGCAACGATTCGTTAATTTTACTCCCATATCCCTCTCAAATCCTTTATTGGCAATAGTTTTAGCCTCTAGAAAAACCAGACAAATATTACCAAAAAAACATGATTAACTCTCTGGTAATAGGGCTAAAACTAGCCAAGCTCTGATTTTAACCTAACTGATTGGGTTTATTTGATTTGACCTAGATGTTAAAATATTTAGGCACTACAAGTTAGGCACTACGAATGGCTTTTGTTAGAACAAAAAAAGTAAAGGGTAAAGAGTACCGTTACTTGGCGGTAATATAGGGTTCGTGCGACCAGGGGCAACCAACCTCTGAAAGCCTTGTTATGCAAGAGTTACAGCGATTTGATTTTCAATATTTTGCGGTCGCTAAAATATAAGTTACATAAATGTTTT
>JASJDI010000125.1 GCA_030065155.1 Xenococcaceae cyanobacterium MO_188.B29 | reverse complement strand
GGCTACTTCGATATTCCTTTCGATCATGTTTATGGTTCTCCTGTTTTATTAGATTATTTAGCTAGGAAAGAACTGGCTGATTTGGTAGTAGTGTCTCCTGACGTAGGGGGTGTTGCTCGTGCCAGAGCTTTTGCTAAAAAACTAGACGATGCTCCTTTAGCCATTATTGATAAACGCCGTCAGGCTCATAATGTAGCTGAGGTGATGAATGTGATTGGTGATGTCAAAGGGAAAACTGCTGTTTTGGTAGATGACATGATTGATACCGCAGGAACTCTTTTGGGGGCTGGAGAATTACTCCGCCAAGAGGGAGCTAAAGCTATCTACGCTTGTGCTACTCATGCAGTATTTTCTGAACCCGCAGTATCTCGCTTATCCAGTGGTGTCTTTGAAGAAGTGATTGTGACTAACACTATTCCCCTACCAGAATCAAAACAGTTCAAGCAATTAACTGTGCTTTCTGTCGCTAATTTACTTGGGGAGGCAATTTGGCGTATCCACGAGGATAGTTCCGTTAGTAGTATGTTCCGTTAAATGCTAATATCCCCTTAGGATCAAGAATAACGGGTATGGGGAAAACTTTATTAATCGCTGGTACAGATACAGATGTCGGTAAAACAGTATTAACTATATCTCTAGTTGCTTATTGGCAAACCTATCGTTTTTGTCAGAGTTTGGGATTAATGAAACTCATGCAAACTGGAGTAGGAGACGATGAATTATATCGCCAGCTTTTTGGTAATGAATCATCTCTAGACATAGTTACTCCTCTTTTTTTCGACCACCCTCTTGCGCCTCCTCTAGCAGCAGCAAAGACAGGAAAAGAAGTCGAACTCAATATTGTTTGGCAAGCTTTAACTGATTTGCAACAAAAACAAGATTTTGTTTTGGTAGAAGCTTTAGGTGGTTTAGGCTCGCCAGTTACTCAAGAGTTGATTGTTGCTAATATATGTGCAGATTGGCGTTTGCCTACTATCTTAGTTGTACCAGTTAAATTAGGAGCGATCGCTCAAGCTGTAGCTAATGTTGCCTTAGCCCGCAGTTTGAAAGTAGAACTAAAAGGAATTATTCTTAGTTGTTCTCAACCAATTTCTCATCAAGATCTTGCCGATTTAGCTCCTACCGAGTTGATTCAATCCCTAACCCAGGTGCCAGTTTTAGGAACTATCCCCTTTATCAGCAATCTTGCTAACAAAGAAAAATTAGCCCAGATTGCTTCTCATCTGGACTTAGAGTTAATTATTTAGTTAATTACTATATATTAATGAACAATTGATAGTTGACAATTGACGAGTAATCCTGCTGCGGTCTCCGCAGCTATGGAACGCGAGAGTCGTGACAATTGTTTAATTTGTTCTAAGACCTCTTCTTTTAAGGAGAAAGAAAAATAATATTAATATTTTCATCCTCCCATCTCAATCCTCTTCTTTTTAGCGAGAGTTAATTGTCAATTTTTGAGTTTTGCTACTCTTTACCAACTAGACTTAACTACCCCTGGTAGCAAGCCTTCGTGCGCCCATTCTCTAAGAACGTTACGAGACAAGCCAAAATCACGATAGTAACCTCTAGGTCTACCTGTAACCCAACAGCGATTGCGCTTACGAGAAGGCGCACTATTGCGGGGTAATTGTTGTATTTGACGATGAATTTCTAATTTTTCGGCAGAAGATGTAGCTTTACGAAATTGCTCTTTTAATTCTGCTCTTTTATCAGCGTATTTTTCTACCAAACGGGCGCGCTTCTTTTCCCGTTCAATCATACTTTTTTTGGCCATAAATCTTATTTGTATTCAAAAATTAGACGCACAGTCTACTAGTGTAACTTTTCCGATTGTACGAGCGCAACTTCTTGGGAAGATTTTGTTTAGGTGGTTAGTAGTTAGTTGTTAGTGATTAGTAGTTAGTTGTATTATCAATTGTTAATCTCTATTAGCCAACAGATTTTGAGGCACAAAAATTTTGTAATTGAGCTAATTTTTGCTTTACTTCCCCTTGAGTTAACATTTTCTCAGCTTGGGCAAATCCTGACGCTAAATCACCACAAACACCAAAACGCCAGAGATAAAAACCTCCATTTAAAATAGCCGAAGGCATAAGTTCAGAGTTTTTACCTTCAATTACCGACTTAATTTGCTCTATTAGCTGAGTTTTGGATTCTAAAGGTAAATCTGTTCCATCTAAATCATAATCGCGGGGATGAAGATGAAGACGTTCAAAACCATCTGGACTGCCTAAGCCAATAATTCCTGTACGATTACGAGCCAGATCGCAACTACCTTCTAAACCCTTGACAGTAGTGTAATGCTCAACTTTACGTAAAGAGAAAGTCTCTTGAAAACGAGTTTCTGTAGGTGGATGAACAAATCCTGAAACTAAATGAGCATCTCCTGCTACTGGTAGCCAAATTAATTCTAATGTAGCGAAGGGTGGACGTTTACCAATTTGTTCGCGATAGGGGACTAGAGCTTGGGCTTGGGGAAAATGTTGGGGGAGATAGATAAAACTAATACCAGTTTCTGCTAGTAATTTTTCATTTTGGGTTAGGGATAAGCCAGTTAAATCAATCCCCAGATGTTGCCAAATTTCGATTAAAGGTATGCCGTATTTAGTAGGCATACATTCACCACCGTGCATAATTACAGGAACATCTGTTGCTGCGAGGATTAGAGCCGTAATGGGCATAACTGGGACAGTCCTCGATCGCCCATCGTAGGGATTACAAAAAACTACAGGAGTTTTGGCTTGAGTCACCGTTACACCGCCGTGAGACGACGGTGCCTGCGGTGACTGGTGTTCCCCAGTCAAATTATGCAAAGAGAGTTTCGGGGCTAAGGTATCATAAGCATCGAGCATGCCTGCTAACTCTTCTGGGGTAGGGCGTTTAATGCGATGAGCAATCATAAATGCCCCAATTTGGGCAGGAGTAGCGATTAACTTCAACATCATTTCTGTTGCTGCTGCTGCCTCTGTACGGGTTAAATCTTTACCCGTATGAGTACCACTACCTACTTTTTTTAATAATTCCCGAAACTCGTCACTCATAATGTTTGTTTGTAATTATCAAGTCCTAACTAATTGTTTATCTTCCATTATTCTGGTAGTTGAGGCATTTTTTTTTACTAACTGGCAGAAATGAGCAATGGGAGGTATTTGGAGACGATCGCTAGTAGTTACCATAACTACTTGACGGGTAAGGTTATTCTGCAAACTAGTATTTCCTACAGTCATAGATAGTAACTCCTGGGGATTAGCGATCGCTCTTACTGCTAAAGTAGAATCTTGGCGAGAGTCTATTAAAGCAGATTGAGGTAGCAAGGCAATCATTTCTCCTTGTCTTACTACTCCCCGAAAAGCATCAAGAGTATTTAATTCCATTGCTATTTTCAACTTTACATTCTGACGAGAAAACCATTCTTGTACTAATCTTTGCATCCCGTAACCATCTTTAAACACTACTTGAGGATACTTAACTAATTCTGACCAAGGAACTACCTCATAGTTAATTAAAGGATGATCGACTGCCATTAAAATTTTAATTTGTTCTTCATAAAGTATTTCTACCACCATTTCTGCTGAATTGGTCAGAAAACGATTATTCATGACGATCGCGATATCGACTAACCCATCACGGAGAACTTTTAAAGCGCGATCGCTACCCAAAGCCGTTACTCTTAGTTGGATTTCTGGATAATGGAGACAGAATTGCTGTAATATTGGTGGCAAATAGTGAGCGCAAACTGAATGAATCGCTGCCACACAAAGCTCTGGTTGTTTTCCTGCCAGTAAATCGGTACATTCAGCACAGGCTCTTTGCCATTCTTGACAAATTTTTAAGGCCCTGGGTAAGAATTTTTCCCCACCCAAAGTTAATTTAACCTGGGAAGTGCGGTGAAATAAAGGCAAACCCAAATTTGTTTCTAGAGATTGAATTTGACGGCTAATGGTTGATTGGGTCACTCCACATTGTTTTGCTGCCTGCCCAAAATTACCAGTCTCTGTCACAGCTAGAAAAGCTTGTAACTGTTCAATTCGCATACTTTTTTAACTTAAATTTAACTTGCGTTTAAATCATCATCTCGTTGACGATAACGGATTGGAAGCCACAAGTTAGTATAAATTTACACGATTATCATTTATTGTCAAAGATTGAAGATACTTGTTCACCACACACACACTAAAGAATTGATTCTGCTAAGTTAGTTGAAATAAATTAATTCATTCAATTGGTTGAAGACTTAGATTACAGAATCAATGACTTTATCCACACACCAAGCCAAGCAATTTTCCTGGAAAATCCAGCCCTTACTCAGTAAAATTTATGGGAAAGAGACTACAGACAAACTACTAGACAAACTGTATTCTTTACTAGAAGAGCATTTTGCCGACCAGAAAGAAGAGAATCTCAACAAATGGAGTGAAAATAATATTCTCCTCATCAGCTATGGAGATAGTATTTGTAGTCAGACAGGAGAAAAACCTCTAGTTACCCTTAACAATTTTCTGCGTAAATATTTACAAGATACTATTACAGGAATTCATATCTTACCTTTTTTCCCCTATAGTTCTGATGATGGATTTGCTGTTATTGACTACTTAGCAATTAATCCAGAATTAGGAGATTGGGAAGATGTGAGTGCGATCGCTGAGAAATTTAATTTGATGGTAGATTTGGTTATTAACCATATCTCTAGTCAAAGTATCTGGTTTGAGCAATTTAAACAATGCCAACCACCAGGTAGCAATTATTTTATTGAGGTAGATCCAGCCACAGACTTATCAGAAGTAGTTCGTCCTCGCAACAGTCCTCTCCTCGCTAAAGTCGAAACAGACAAAGGCACAAAATATGTCTGGGCTACTTTTAGTCACGATCAGATAGATTTGAATTTTGCTAATCCAGATGTTTTGCTCGAATTTATCAAAATTATTCTTTTTTATGTCCACAAAGGCGCAAAATATATTCGTCTTGATGCGGTGGGCTATCTTTGGAAACAGATAGATACCCCCTGTATTCATCTCAACGAAACCCATGCGATGATTCGCTTAATTCGGGAAATCTTGCAAATGGTGAATGCGGATGTAGCTTTAATTACCGAAACTAATGTTCCTAATCGAGAGAATTTGAGCTATTTTGGCAATCGAGATGAAGCTCACATGATTTATAATTTTAGTCTTCCTCCATTGTTATTAAATGCTTTACTTCAAGGTAAATCCGAACATCTCAAAACCTGGATGATGAGTATGCCTCCAGCCCCCGTTGGCTGTGCCTATCTTAACTTTATTGCTTCTCATGATGGTATTGGAGTACGTCCAGCAGAAGGATTATTAGCAGAAAAAGAATATCAGCAATTGCTAAAAACTATGCAAAATTTTGGCGGAAAGATTAGCATGAGGAAAAAAGCTGACGGTAGCGAAAGTCCCTATGAAATTAATATTTCCTTATTTGATGCCCTTAAAGGAACAGTCAAAGGGGAAGATCAATGGCAAGTAGAGCGATTTATCTGTTCTCAAACTATTATGATGGCGATCGAAGGTATTCCTGCTTTTTATATTCATAGTTTACTTGCTACTGCCAATGGCTACAAAAATGTTGCCAAAACCGGGAGAAACCGTTCTATCAATCGCCATCAGTGGGATGTAGATAAACTAGAACAATTGTTAGCAGAGCAAAATTCACCTCAAGCCAAAGTATATCAAGAACTCTGTCGGCGTATTAAAATTCGCCGTTGCCAACCTGCTTTTCATCCCAATGCTACACAATATACTTTACATCCAATGAATAAAGCCCTGTTTGCTTTTTGGCGACAGAGTAGAGAGAGGGATCAGAGTATTTTTTGTATTAATAATTTGAGCGATCGCTCTCAAAAACTCAGATTATCAGATCTAAATTTGATTTGTACCGATCCTTGGTGCGATCTTATTAGTGGAGGATTAATTGAAGATATTCACGATAAAGTAATACTCAAACCTTATCAATCAGTCTGGATTACCAATAAATATGGTTAAAGTTTGCTAGATTGTAGTGAATAAGATTATCCCCTGTAATTAAGTAGCTGGGTAGAATTAAATATCAAACACAAGCATTTTCTTTCTCCCCCATCTTCCCTATCCTCCCCCTGTTTTAAACTTAATTAAGCCTACCTACTTAAGCTGGGGGATTTTTGATTGTCAAGCTACTGTATTCTTAGACTTAAAATCTTTACATACTGAAGGTTTGAACTGTTGTACTATGAAGTTAGTAAACGCACCTACCCAAACAAAAGGAAAGATTTAAATAAACTGCATAGTTTGAGAATCCAATCGTTTACTACCAAGCAGACAGGAAACAAAACTGAACCAAAGATTGAAGCAATGAAAGTTGATCTTAAACCAGTATTAAGTGATTATTATCTTGATGCCCAACAAAAAAGTAGTCAGCGTCAACTTTCGTTATCTCTTTCTGCTTTGATAGATGAAGATGAAATTCATGTACCTCTAAATCTTTGTTTAGTACTCGATCATAGCGGTTCTATGGAAGGAAAACCCCTGAGTACCGTTAAGGAAGCAGCAATACAAATTGTTGAAAGATTACACAAAAGCGATCGCCTATCTATTATCATTTTCGATCATCAAGCCAAAGTACTCGTCCCCAATCAACCCCTCAAAAATATTCCTGATATTAAACAGAAAATCCAAACTATTCAGGTTAAAGGTGGGACAGCTATTGACGAAGGTTTAAAACTGGGCATTCAACAAATTGCTGTAGGTCAAAAGAATGCTGTTTCCCACATTTTTCTGCTTACCGATGGAGAAAATCAACATGGAGATAATCAGCGTTGTTTGAAACTAGCCCAATTAGCTGCTGAATACAGTATTACTATTAATACCCTTGGTTTTGGCACTACTTGGAATCAGGATTTATTAGAACAAATTGCTGATATAACAGGGGGAACTCTAGTTTTTATTGAGAAACCAGCCCAAGCAATTACTGAATTTGCCAAACTCTTTAATCGTCTTCAATCTATTGGCTTAACTAATGCCTACTTAATGATGGAATTAATGCCTAAAGTACGACTGGCAGAATTAAAACCCGTCGCTCAAGTTTCACCAGAAACTATTGAACTACCAGTTAAACTAGAGGGCAATTACTTTTGTCTTCGTCTGGGAGATTTAATGGTTAATAGAAAGAGAATCATTTTAATTAATTTCTATATCAATAAATTATCTCCAGGAAAACATCAAATTGCTTCAGTGCAAATTCGCTACGATAATCCAGCTTTGAATCGGGAAAAATTATTATCTAGTATTTTTGTGATCGAAGTAGAATCACAAACTTCTTATCAGCCTCAACCCTCAAAAGAAGTAAGGGAGCATGTTTTAACTTTAGCTAAATATCGACAAACTAAAATTGCAGAAACAAAATTACAACAAGGCGATCGCTTGGGTGCGATGACCATGTTACAAACCGCAGCTAAAACAGCTTTACAATTAGGAGATAAACAAGGTGCGACTGTTCTCCAAACCAGTGCCACTTGTCTCCAGTCAGGCAAAGAACTTTCTGAAGGGGAAAAGAAAAAGACCAGACTTGCTTCTAAGACGATTTTAACTACTTAAGAAGCTATTAGCTAATAGCTATTAGCTTTTAGTTTTTAGTTTTTTTTAAAGGAAAGAGAAAAGGTTATTTTTCTATTCCTCTTCCTAGAACAGCAATTGAGAGGGAGAAAGAAGTATGGGGAGTGTGGGAAGTGTGAGGAGTATGGGAAGAAATTTCCCCCTTCCCTTGTCTACCTTGCCTTCCTTATCTCCCTTGTCTCCCTTGTCTCCATTAGTCTTAACCGACAACTTCAATGTTGACCAGCTTATGACTCATATTTATTAGGGATGAGAGATTCTGACTGAGAACTTTTCTGCTTTTGAGAAACTTGTGCTTCTGAAGTAGCTAGACTTATTCCTGCTACTGGGGCAGCAGTCGTCATAATTTTAGTTCTACTTTGAGACTTCCAGTGCTGGTATTGAATTAGAGGGAAGGACGCAACTTTTTTAGCTAAAGCCCAGAAAAATACATAGCTTGCTAGCAAACGTTCAAAAGCACTAAAACGCGATTCTCTTAATTCTTCAATAATTTCTTTTTGATCTTCTGCGTTTTGACCTTGAAAATAATAAGCATCATCGTTGCTTTCTAAAATAATTGCGTTGGTAAAGCCTTTGTGAGCTATTTCAGGATTAGAACCCATAACTAAAACTTCTGGTCCTACATTGATATTCCTAATCCCATTAGCTTGCTTGCCCGTCATAATAGCGGTATTCTCGCGCTGTTTAAATTTATGATTGCGCCTGCCATCAGGAATACCTAAAAAGAGTAAAGTACCTCGGACTACTCGATGAGCAAAATCATGGAGTAAATCATCTTGGGGATTTGCTCCATGTACTTCCAAAGAAGCAATACCATAGCTGAGAGCAAATAATTTACTAACGTAGGATTTTAATAATTCGTTGACCCAAAATACATCTCCAATAACTAAAGTTCTTTTGCCCATGCGTGCCAGTAGTTGTCTACCTTGAAATAAGCGTAGTCCTAATGTCCATAGCCAAGAGCCGAAAATATAGATACCAATATCTACTAAAGTTACTACTGGATTAATTATCTCTAGTAGGAACCAATCTTGAGGTATGTTACCTAGCCAGAGAATTGCGCTTAGGAGTGTCTTAGCTAAGGGGATTGTGTAGCCAAAAGGTATTGCCCAGCCCACAGTAATCAATACATAAAAAGCATGAATAGCCCAAGCCGTAGGAGATTCTGTAATGTGCAGTGCCCACTTGCGACCTCCTTTAAGTAATTTCTGTTTAGTAGGAGTATCGATCGCTTTTCCTGTAGGAGTAATGCCCATAATCTGGACAACATTAATATCCAGAAAGTCTTGCTTAATCTTTTCTAAGATGTCAAGACTTTCCTCAGTCAAAGTCATACCAAAAGGACTAGATTCAGGAAAAGTGGTGCGGATCTTTTTGGCTATGTAAAATAATAGCTCAGTTAAAGTTTGTTGAGCAGCAGCTACTGCTATTGTTGCTGGTTCAGCCGTTCTTCTGCCACTACCATTAACAAACACTTTATGTCGATCGCTATTCTCTGGCAAATTAGGCTGCAAGACTGGAGAACCTAAAAAGCTACCTAATTCTCCTGTCAAGATAAATAATTCACCAATTAATTCTTGACGATATAAATAGTCAAAGGTGTTGATCGCTTGCACCGTAGGAAAGGTTTGACCAGACTGAGTAATAGCCAAGACAATGGAGTCTTGCCCTAGTTGCAAACTTCTGAAATCTTGACTTAGTTGCTGTAAAACCTGATTAGAGGAAATTGCCTGAATATTGAGCCAAGGAAAAATAAGTTTCAAATCTTGAGCAAATTTTTCTCCTAACCAAAGACTATTTTCAACTCCTGTAATTAGTAAGTCGACAATAGGCAACTGCTGTAGATTACTAGTTAATCCTGCCCTCAACATTTCTTCTCGCTTTTGTTCAAGGCGTTGAACCTTGGCACACAATAAACTAACTAAATAATCTGCACTTTGACAGTTGAGAGAGGTGGAATTTTGCCAAGATAGCTTAATTTCTTCCAAAATTACGGGTATTTCCCGACTATCACTTTCGACAGGATCTTTATTATCGTTTTGAGGATATTTAATGTGGGGTAAATAAGGATGGTTTTCCATCGAAATCCATCTTTTTTCCAAATCTGCATTGGTTATCTCGATTTTTTCACTCATGGAGTAAATAGAGATATTTCTGGCACTTACTAACGCGATTTCTCCCACTTTTTGATCTAAGTCTAAACGGTAAGCTTGTGGAAGTCCGAGAATAATATTATCTACTGCTGCTGGTTCAGAAGCATAAACCATGTATCCTTCTTGCCAATTGTAACCAACAGAGATTGGTTGTCCTTGTGCGCTCAGTACTAGTTGATCTTCTGCTAAGGTAGAGACTGTAACTAGACCAAAACTTCCCTCAGCTTTCGACATAAAGGTTTTGGTAGCATAATAAAGATCGTTATGGAAAAAGGCATGAATTGCTGTTCTGACAAAATCGACTCTTTTTTGCCAAGACCACTGACTCATAAAACTATGCTTGTTGCCAGCTTGGAGGATATCACTTTCTAAACGGCAAGCATATTGATTGCAAGAAGGGGAATCGGGAGAACCTAAAAGCCTTTGATAGAGGATAAAGACGTTTTCAAAGATTTCTGCTACACTTCTTAATTCTTTCTCGGAAGGGGCTGTATCCTCTGCATTAGCCGAAGGTGCTTGTCCATCAAAAGCACCTTCAATCGATTTAGCGATCGCTAGTTGATAAGCTAGTCTTACGGAAGGATACCACATTCCTTTGGTAATGAGCAGATCCATCAACCCCGCAATTTTAGGAGAATCTCCTTCTGTATAGTTCGCTGTATACAAGACTCTCTCTAACCACAAGCCCAGTTTGTCATATTCGATCGATTTATCGAAGAGTACCCAACCATCAAAGTCACCATTATGAGTGATGCGGTGATTGACATTTTTTCTCTGGCAGACCCATTTTCCTCCTCTAAACTCCCACACCATTTCATATCTGGCACTCATCCATTCATGCCAATGGGTTTCTAGTACTGAAGGAGGAGAACCACTAGTGGCAAAACGATAATGCCACGCCCCAACTATAGATGATTCTGAAGGATTAATACCCGAAAAGACCGCATTTTTTCTCGCATTCGCAAAAGCTGCTTCTAGAGATTGAGTTAAGTTTTCTCTTTTTTTGTTAACAACTTTTTTGCCCACAAAGACTACTTGGTTATCTTGGTTGCGAGCCATCACTAGTCCACCACCAGCTTGTTCCCCCCGTATCTCGGTCTCTCGCCCCATTTGATAATACATATCGATCATTCTTTCGGGCAAAAGCTGGCGACCATCATCAGGCAGGCGTTTAGATATAAAACCAAAATTACCACAATAAAAATTATGAGCGATCCCACTAATTAAAGCGGATATATCGGATAGGGAACTAACCGCAATTATTATATTTGCAACTATGAAGGTCTGAATCAAAAATAGATTAATATCTGCACTATTATTTGCTGGGATCGATAGTAGCGCGATCGATGCAGCAATGAGATTAAAACCGATCCCTCCCAAGGCTTTAATCCTGATCCGCCCAGGATTAGCATCTCCTGCTGCTATCCACAAAGGAGATTGATTATTTAAGAAGGGAATAAAAATCGGCTGGAAAGGAAGTAGTGACTTGAAGATATCTTGTATTTTTCTATGCTCAAAAATATTGGTAGTATTCAATGCTGATAGTCGTTTATCAGCAATGGTGATAGCGATCGTATGTCCTAATCCGTGGACCACAATCGCACTGTTCCAAACTAATCTGAACAATATTGAGAGTAGTAAGAAGATCGACAGACTAGGTAAAAATACTAGATTATCTATACCTATTAGGGCAATCATCAAAGTAGTTAATACTTCGGGCAGAATACCATTCAACATTAATAATCCAACCGACATTAATTTAAGTCTCCTTGTTGAGTTGAAATAAACTAGGCTATTGGTAATCGATCTCGAGCAAAGCTTTGTCTGCGATTGTTACTATCGCTGCGAGGTAAAGAATTAAAGGATAGTTGCGTCAGTTTAATATTTTTATTTTTCTCCAATAATCACGGAGAAACCCCATAATCTGATGATCATCTATTAATTTTTATAATTAGTTTTACTCATTTAATATTTTGTATTCATTGATACGGAATCCTATTTTAACTGATTTAGTTAATAAACACAAAAAGTGTCAAGTCTTGATGACATAAGAATTAGGTGATTTTGATCGTATAAGTGATTTTACTGATATGATCGCTACGCAAAATATTTAGGAAAAATATTATTGCTGATAAATAGGCAAAAAATAAAGCTTTTAAGGGTTTTATACATAAAAATGTTAAGACTATGTAAAGAGATTTCAACCTCAACAAGAAGAATAAAACTCGAAATGCGTCTTGTCGCTTACTAATACAACAAATTAATTCAGTGAATATATTTATTGTTTAATAGCACTTAAGTGAATATACGTACATAAATCAATTCTTATACAGTGAAAAATAAATACAAAGCAGAATAGTCTTGATCTTGAAGCCAGAAATCAAGGTTAAATCAATATAACTACTGAAGTATTTTTGCGGGTAAAAGCAAATATTTACAATAAACAACGTTTTTGTTTAAGTAGTTTAACGGATTAATAAACTAAGCAAATCCTGCTAAATATAAACTGTATAATCGTTTACTATATTGATGGATATAGCCCATTAAAAATTAACTACTGATGTTTTCCCTGAATCAAATTCTCGCATCTGAGTTAATTTATCTGATGTCAATTGGAGAATAATGCTCCATAGAGTAAATCAGTATTACTATTTTTGTAACTTTGTAAATTGGATAAGGTAATATGTTGAGGCTTATTGTTCGAGGGTATCAACCTATGCTGTTGTCTCGATAGGGAATAGACCAAAGGTTGCATAGAGGGCTTTTTTATACTCTTAGATGTAAGCATGGAGAGATAGATAAATTTTTCCTACTCTCTATGCTTAGAAGACCAATCTGTTTGTTAGAGAGAAAAGCTTGGTAATATGTTGAGTTTCTTTGACTTCTTTTGACTCAAGTCTAAATCATCGTCTAACTATACTAGTTTAAATTGTTTACCTTATCTATCCCTAAATTAATCATAAATATCTAACTTATCATCTAACAGGAAGCTTTTTATGGAAGTAACATTTCGTAAACTCCACCGTAAACTTGCCCCAATTCTCTTTTTCCCTCTACTTGCTAGTGCTTTGACAGGGGTTATTTATAGCATAGCTAAAAATTGGTTAGGAATACCTAATTCCCTAACTAATCTACTCATAGCAATCCATCAAGGTAATTACCTTGGGGAAAAATTATCTCCTATTTACGTTCTTCTCGTCGGTTTAGGACTATTAGGTATGAGCGTAACAGGCTTAGTTTTACTGAACCGCAACCGCAGTCAAGTCAGTTCCCAGCGAGCACAACAAAATAATCGTGGCATTCATAGATTTATTGCTCTAATTTTTCTTTTACCTTTTGCTGTAAGTGCTGAGACTGGAGTATTGTATCGATTAGGGACAGACTGGTTTGGCATGTCCAGTGAGCAGACAGCAGTTTTACTTAAAATTCATCAGGGAGGTTATTTGGGATCGACCCTTAGTGGATTATATATTCTCTTGGTTGGTGGAGGCTTAATTACTTTGGTGATTACAGGGATTCAAATGACTCCTTTAAGTAAAATTGCCATCTTACCAATATATTTTGAACAATTTGCTACTCACAAGGAGCAATCAGAGTCAGATTTAGGGGAAATTATTAATTCCATACGCAAAAAAGCCTGGCTAGGAATTGGTCTATTTTCTGTATCTTTTATAGTTATTTTGTATAGTGCAATATCGATCGCCCTGTCTAAAAAATACTCTAACCTACCTGAAGGAGTAGAAATCGAATCGGGTTCCGATCTTTTGTTATTGATTCCGATTATAATTTTGGCTTTAGTCATAGCAGGAACAGCATTAATAATTACAGAAAAATTAATTAAGCATTGGCGAAGACAAAAAGAGATTGAAGCAAGTCTTTTTGAGAGCGAAGCAACAAGTCATACTATACTCAAGGCTGTTCCTGATTCGATGTTGCGTATGCATCAAGATGGTACTTGTCTAAGTTACATACCATCAAAAGAAGGGGAATCATTTATTCTCAGAGGAGATATCTTAGGTAAGCACGTAACAGATTTTTTACCTCTGCATGTGGCACAAAAACTGATCAAGTATGCGAGGCTGTCTTTAGAAACTGGTAAAACTCATGCCTATAGATTTGCCAATACCGTTGATGGCAACAAGCAACACCAAGAAGCAAGGATTAGTGCCATTGGTGAAACAGAAGTCTTGGTAATGATTCGTGAGATTGCGGAGGAAGAAAAAACTTACGGAGAAAAAGATGAATCACCAAAAAACAATGATGATATGTCAGCTAATATAGTATCGCAACAAGAATTAATTCAAATCTTAGAAATAATGCTTGAAGATACTAAAAAATATGATGAACATCATGTTCTGTGTTACCTAGCAGTCGATCAACAAGAAACCATTTGCGCTCAACACGATCTTCAAGCAATCAATAATTTACTAGAAGAGATTACAACTAAAGTAGAAGCCTATTTGCCTTATTCTTGTCAGATAGCTCGTCTTGATAATAGTGAGTTAGCATTGCTGCTTCGGGATTATTCTTTAGAACAAGCATCAATATTAGCCGAACAGTTACGCCAAGACTTGAATGGGTTTCCTTTTCAGTGGCATGGTAATGATTACTCCATTAGCATTAGTATTGGTGTAGTGGAAATTGATACAGATAGCTCGGATGTTATTAGTATTATGAGTGCTGCTGAGGCAGCTTGCTCTATTGCTAAACAAAACCCATCTTCAGCAAGTCAAAATGTCGTATTGATCAAATATGCAAAATAATCAGTTAAAAAATTAAACTTGTTGCCAAAAGAAACTGAGTATTGATTTTTTTGGGTCTGATTTGCGTTACTAAATAATATAGCTACTTATGTTGGTATAAATTGTATGCAAATCGACCATGTTCATTTTTACACCAGAGACGCATTAAACACGAGTAACTGGTTAATTCGCAACATTGGTTTTCAAGCGATCGCTAACCACCTTAATTATGATACTCACACCGAAGTTGTTGCTAATAATGCCGTTTTTTTGTTTATTTCTGCGCCTCTTCAGCCTTCTAGTCCAATTGCACAATATCTCAACTTTCACCCTTCTGGTGTTGCCGATATCGCCTTTCGTGTCCAGAATATAAAGGCAATTTTGGCTAAGGTTGACTATTTAGATGGGGAAATTATCCAGCCTCTACAAACTTACTCTAGCGATCGAGGTCAAGTAAAATGGGCAACAATTGCTGGTTGGGATTCTTTGCAACATACTTTAATTGAAAATAATACGGGTATTCCCTTTTGGCATCTGCTATTCCATACCAAGCAAAATATTTCAGGGGTAGAGCGATGCCTTAACCCTACAAAAATCAATTCTGCTCATGATGATCATAATATTGTGGCGATCGATCATCTAGTCTTAAATGTTGCTGCTGGAGAACTAGACAAAGCAGTTATGTGGTATCAAAATTTATTTGGGTTTAAGATTCAACAAACTTTTAGGATTCAAACTACAAGATCGGGATTGCATAGCAAAGCTTTGATCTCTCCTAACGGTCAAGTACAGTTTAATATTAATGAACCTACTTCTGCTGATTCGCAAATTCAAGAATTTATAGATGTCAATCGGGGTGCGGGTATTCAACATATAGCCTTGCGATCGACTAATATTTTTAAAACAGCAGCAATTATGCAATCTTGCGGAGTATCTTTTTTATCTGTACCCAAAACTTACTACACTCAACTGCAACAAAGATATAGTAATCAATCTATTCCTGGTTTAACAGATTGGGAATGGCAAGCGATCGAATCTCAACAAATTTTAGTTGATTGGCAGGAAGATACTCCAGAATCATTACTAATGCAGATTTTTACTCAACCCATATTTGATCGACCTACTTTTTTTTGGGAATTAATTGAAAGAAGACAGCAAGCTCAAGGTTTTGGTGAAGGCAATTTTCAAGCTTTATTTGAAGCAGTAGAAAGGGAGCAAGTAAAAAGAGGTTAAGAGTACTCTACCAAGTTTGAATTGATGGATTGAGGTAAGTGTGGGAGGTGTGGGGAGTGTGGGAAGAGAGAAGTTGCTGAGAAGATCTTTTATAACTAAAGAGTTATTACTGGCAAATATGCATAAAACGAAAATCCGATTTCTAAACTTGCATGATGTTACTGCTTACCGCGAACTGCGACTCCAAGCACTAAAAGAGTCACCGATGGCTTTTGCTTCTAGTTACGAGCAAGAAACTTGTTTAAGTTTGACTGATTTTGCTGCTAGACTTCAAGCTCACAATAATTCTACTAGTGGTATTTTTGGTGCTTTCGGTGACAGCAAACAACTTATTGGGATGCTTGGCTTTTCGCGAGAGAGTCGTCCAAAACGCGCTCATATCGGTTCTCTCTGGAGTATGTATGTTTTGCCAGAATTTCGTCGTCAAGGTATTGGAGCAGCACTTCTAGATCAAGCATTATCCCATACCCAAAGACTTGGTGTTTTGCGACAGATTGTCCTCAGTGTTACTGGGAATAATTTAGCAGCATCTTCCCTTTACAAGTCACGAGGTTTTGAGCGTTTTGGTTTAGAGTGTGACGCTTTATTTATTAACGGCAGATATTTTGACTACGAACATCTTGTATTACGTTTTAACTATGACCCATTAGAACATTCACATCCCCTTTAAACTAATAGGAAATACTTAATTGTTTGCTAATGATATTATGAGTAGTAATAATGCTTCCGAAACTGAGGAAAGAAGTGCCGATGAGATTACTAATCAAGATGAAGACAAGCTCTTCCCTGGGAGCATCCCACTTTTTAATTAAGCAGAAATACTTAGGTTAATATCACCATTTAAATAAGCACAGCGAAGTTTTAACATCTGAGGCACATTATGGGAGTTCCATTGTGCGCCAATAATCTTAATTCTTGAACCTATCTGTTTAATCCAAGACTCTACCGAACCAGAACCAATACAGATACCAAGTTCCTGATCAAGTTGATAATCGGGAATTCTGGATGAGTGTTTGCGAAGATAATTTTGGAAGTTTTTGGCTGGTTTTTTTTCGAGTTCATTGAATTGAGCGATCCCGCAGGGAGCTGGCTTCGCCAGCGCGCATCATTGACTAAACCTTGCCAAAGAAAATTTTTAGCTTGTTTTAACCTTCGATTACTTCCTCCCACTTTATGAAGATTCTCGATTAGGTGATACCAATCTAAAACTTCCCTTCTTTGCTCTTCTTCAGCAATCTGCTCGATTAAATTCCACACTCCATCATGACCATCTCCCAGACAAGTTATATTCCTACTAAAACGACTTCCTTTCCTCAGTTTTAGTCTGATTGCTTGTTTGCTAGAAATGATAATTTGACCGATACAGGTTTTTATTGTTCTTCCTCTTCCTGCTTTCTTTCCTCCTGCTGTGCTGAAAAAAAATTACCTATCTCTGGAGCTACTGTCTTGAAAAGATGATCTCTAACACTCAACTCTATACTTTCAAATGTTTTTAATTCTGCCGTTGGAGTATTTCTGTACAATATCTCTGCTACCTCTTTCAGTTTTTCTTCGACTATTGCTTGTTCTTCTGGTGTCATCTTTTTCTGAGCTCAATCTATCTTTCTTCCGACACCATCTTACTCTAAGCATTTTTACTCACTGCAAAAGTGGGATGCTCCCTTTCAAGCTATGGTTGTTGATACTTTTCTTGCTCTAAGAACCATCAAGGTGTTAACGTTCAAACCAAAATCTAGAATGTAATTTATACACTGAATTTAATAGGTTTAACCTCTTTAGAGATAGTAAACTGATGTACATTTAAACTGCATATTTTTAAATTAAAAAATCATCGACCTTAAATTTTCACTGTGTCTCCATTACTCCACCCTTTGGGTTCAACAGTTTTAGAAAGTAGATTTAATCAAATTTGATTTAAATCCTAGATTATGTATCATTTTACAGTTCTAATGTAAATTTATTATCAAAAAGCTTGAACTAGGTAATCTAGACTACGTAGGTTTAAAAATTATAGTTATCTTGCTATAATAGTCAATTCTTTATTATTTTCATCTTAAGATTATTTAGCATTGCTTCTTTGCAGTAATAAGTAGCTAATTTAAAAATTGAAAATATTGAAAATAGAAAAGAAATTTACAGGATTAAGTTGGCAATGGTTATCTAATTTAACTAAGGAGCAAAAGTGGACATTACCGAAATTTTAAAAAAAGATTATCATAATTTTCCTGATAACCAGACTTATGAGATTTATGCTGAAGATGTCTATTTTCAAGATCCTCTCAATAAGTTTAGGGGAGTCAGGCGTTATCAACAGATGATTGGTTTTCTTAGTAGCTTTTTTCAAGATATCCATCTAGAATTACATAATATTACTCAGAAAGAAGAAAAAATTCACACAGAATGGACTTTAAATATGACCAGTCCTCTACCTTGGAAACCTCGTTTGTCTATTCCTGGCTGGAGTGAGCTTAAGTTAAATCAGGACAATCTGATCGGATATCATATAGACTACTGGCATATTTCTCGGTTTGAGCTTCTCCAACAAAATTTCTTTTGAGGTGAACTAGAAAAAAATGAGAGTGGCAAAATAGACTGGCGTTAAACCAAAATCTTCAGTAGGCTTAGAGAGTGCTCGAAGTTCAAGAATCTATTTCAGATTACATTTTGTAATTTGAAACCATCAGCTAGCGACAGATTCAACAGGGAGATCTTGGCACTGGCGTTGTCCTTGAAATATCATTTTTACCCCACCAGCAGGAGCTAGCAATATTCCCCGTCTTATGGGTTTGATCGAGCGAGAGTCTGCTAGTGCTAGCTGAGTGCGGGATAAAATCGTGGCTAGTACCAGTTTCATTTCAAACTGTGCCAAAGCCATACCGAGACAGCGACGGCTTCCACCTCCAAAGGGCAGATATTCATAAGGAGAGAATTGTCCGTGCAAAAATCGCTCTGGCTTAAATTGCTTGGGTTCTGGGTATAAATCCTCGCGTTGATGAGTCAGATAAATCGAGCCAATCACCTCCGTACCGGGTTCTAACTGATAACCCATAATCTCGATAGTTGAGTTCACCACCCTAGGTAAAGTCGTCATCGCAACAGGATAAATGCGTAGGGTTTCATTACACACTGCTGTGAGATAGGGAAGTCGAAAAATAGCCATAGGGTCTGGATTATCCTCCAAACTATCCAACTCATTCAATAACTTTTTACCTACTTTTGGCAACTTATGAATCCAGTAAAAAGCCCAGGCTAGGGCAGTTGCCGTGGTTTCGTGACCCGCTACTAACAGAGTCATCAACTCGTCCCGTAACTCCACATCTGTTAATCCCCGACCCTCATCGTCACGAGCTAAGAGCAGCAAGCTAAGGATATCAGTGCGAGATGGGTCTAGTTTTGAACGGCGATCGCTAATTTCGGCATAAAGAAGTTCGTCAATTTGCCTAACCTTGTGGGCAATCTTTCCCCAAGGACTCCAAGTACCCCAATCCTTTTGCAGAGATGGAATCAAGATTAAAGTAGCTCCCCAAGGAGTACTGGTCATCTCTAGTCGCTCGCTAATGAGTTTTTTAATCTGTTGGAAAATTTCTCCCTCATACAAACCAAATACGGCTTGCAAGATTACGCTCATGGTAATCTCTTTCATCGTTTCCCGAATCGGGAAAGGCTTGTTAGTAACCCACTTACTAGTAACCTTTTTGGTAATATCGTCAATTAACTGACCGTACTGAAACATTCTTTCCCCATGAAAAGGGGGCATTAATAGCTTGCGCTGGCGTTGGTGAGATTCTTCATCGAGCAAGAATAAAGAATTATTTCCCAGTAATGGTCTAAGTATCTTGTTGGTATAACCTGGTGCGCTCACACGATCGCTCGTCAATATTTTCTTGATTGCTTGGGGGTGGCTGACCATTACTACTGATTCCTGGCTCGAGCTAAATTGAAGTGTAAAAATATCTCCATACTTCTTCTGACAGGCTTCCATGTAGCCGACAGGATCTCTAATCCATTTTATTGTTCGGAGTAGGGAAGAAGTTTTTGGTTCGTCAGGTAGTTTCATCAATTCCTCCTGCTTAGTTTTCCCTTATAACTTAAATTTTACAAGTATCCTAACTCAGCTCTTCAGGCTAAAATTCCCAGCTTAGGAATGAGGATTTTATTATCTACCAAAGTTAGGCAGATTGTGGCTGAACCTTATAATTCCATTGAGGAAGGTATTCATCAAAGATGATGGGCAGATTT
>JASJDI010000124.1 GCA_030065155.1 Xenococcaceae cyanobacterium MO_188.B29 | reverse complement strand
CGATCGATTAATAGATGGCTCTTTTCCCGACGGAGAATATACAGTTCGATCGCAGTGTGATATCAAGTCCTGTTGAATAATTATATAAGGGTTAGGAAAAGGCAGGAGGCAGAAGGCAGAAGGATTGCTAGGAATAAGATTGATTTGAGTCGTCAATTTTTTTCCAAGTAATTAAACGGACTTGATATGAGCAAAAATTTTTTCGGGTTCTTCCATTGGTCGATCGGCTTTTATTGGTGAGTTTGGTGAGTAGTCCATAAAAGACCATGTAATACGGGGAAGAATATCCCTATAAATTAATTAGTTAACAGACAGTTAATTTTCTGCAATAGCGATTGAGTTTTTTTGACTAAATTAGAATCAATTTGATAGGTTTGATTTAATTCTCGAACTACATATTCTGCCACGGGTGTAATCCAAGTCGCTGCTCTAAAATTACCGAAATTAAACACAGAGCCGTTAACTGCTACCTCTCTCCAATCTAGAACTAGAACTCGATCGTTGGGAGGAACATTAGTGCTAATTGAATCGATAAGGTTTGCTATATCTATCTCATCGGGATTACTATTATATCCATGAATAATCAACCAAGTAAGTCCGATCTTATGAGGCTCTTGAGGAGATTTAACCTCTCTAATCCCAACGCTTCTCTGTTGAGGATTGACACCCCGAAGCAACTGACCATTCCCCTCGCCTCCAGTAACAGTGCCTCGGACATCCATTTGCTCTAGATAAGCTCTATTAATGGATAATTTTTTAACTGATTGTGGGCTCGATATCTGTTTGATTTCTTCTGATTGTTTAGCCCTAGTTATTATTGAGCCAAGATAAATAGAGATTGCAACCATCGCCAAGCCGATCAATCTCTTCGATGAATACTTAAAATAGTTTGGTTGAAAAAAAGCAGTTTGGTTTAATGTTTGAAAATCTTCTTTTTGATTCATTGTTTTTAGTTTTTCTCGCAGCGATGTGTTGTTTTCATGCTTATAGAGAGATGAAAGATGAAATTGTGATAGTTATCATCTAGATTGAAGTCAAAATTGGTACAAGTTGCTGTCTACACAAATCCAATTACTGTCACCAAAGAAATTTTTAATCGCTTCTTGAGCAAAACTTTTTTCTGGTTCTTCGATTGGTCGATCGGCTTTTTTTGGTGAGTAGTCCATAAAAGACCATGTAATATGGGGGAAGAATCTCCCCTAAAATTAATTAGTCAACAGACAGGTAATTGTTCTGCAATAGCGATCGAGATAGGGATAAAGTAAGACAAGTAGATCTCAACAGCGAATACAATGTATGCACTGAATTTTACCTGAAGTTTTTAGGTCAAATAGTCTTCATCCAAATGTCTACTAAAGTATTGTTTGATTTCAAGCTTTTTCAAATTGCGCTCGTAAAAGGAAGATACTGTTTTATCTGAAATTGAGTAATATTCACCGATTTCTCTGAAGGTGTAACCCTCAAATTTCATCAATGAAATCTCTTGTAGACTGAGATCGTGATTGCGTATCTTTGTATGTTTCAGAATATTTTCTGGATCGGCTTTTAAAAATTCCCACATTCTTCTTGTTTGTTCTTTGTTATCGCTTGCTGGGAGATCATCGTAATTTTTAGTATCTAGGCTGATTACTTGGAGCTTTTTTGGTTTTTCGCTACTATTAGCTTTTTTTTGACTAGGTACATAAGTCATACCTTTTTTTTTGTGTTTCTCCGAAAGCTTATAAAAGTTTTTTTCAAAGATATGTACCACCCAATTGATGAATTTTCTGCGCTCTGGATCGTAAGTATGAATATATTTTTGAATATTGATGTAAGTTTCTTGTCGGGCATCTTCAATAAGAAACTCATCTTGTCCATTGCAGATTTTTGGGGATATTGACTTTAGTTTGGGTTCAATAATTTTGATTAGCTCATCTAGCAGTTTTCGTCTTTCTCTGCTATTAGGTGGGAATTGTTTAATCTGTTCGATTAACTCAATTAGTTCGAGATTTAGTTGTTGTTCTTCAGAATTAATTTTTTTAATTTATCCCTCTATTTGTTAGCAATAAACATTAGCTTTCTCTAGTTACCAATCTGGGGAAAATTAACTGTAGCTAACGTTCATGAATTCAATATAAGTTTTTTATTTTCGGCAAAAAAGGGACAAGCGTTATCAAAAAAAAAGAATATTCTAACAGTCGTTAGTTAATATTTATTACTGGAATATACAACAATCTAAAATCTATTAAGATCGAGGAATATCTTACTAAAATAGAGAGATGAATCCACGAGAAGTATTTCCCGAAGTTGCCACCTGGGATATAAATAAATTAATTTGCGCTCTTAATGCAGCTAGAAAGAGACTTGACAATAAAAGAGAAATATCGGAGATTTATGAATCTTATTTATGTGGAATTTTAGTTGGTTATAGCCCCAAAGATATTGGTCAGAGACTTAATTTACAGGGGGATGGAAAAGCTATTAGGACGGCTTTTTCTACTGAAATCAACCCTTATGTGCGAGAAATACTCGATTATCCCGATGATTTAGAAGGGAATATGAACTGGCAACGTGCTTGTGTTTTACTGGAAAAAGCTGGCTACAAAAATCACTTTTCACCACCAGATTCTTCAGTAATCAAAGTTAAGTTAGATACCGATAATCCAACTATGACAGATTTGGAGAAGATCATCGCTAAAATTCGGGAAATGACTCAAGATAAATCTATTAAAATACAAGATATTCGTAAAGGATGTATTGAGTTAGTTTTGTCTGGTTCTCCTGAAGGTTTAAAGCGGTTGGCATCTCTGATTGAATCTGGTGAATTATCTGAAATTGCTGGAGTTAAGATAATAAGTGTCGAGTCTGGGCTTGAAGCAAGTCAAGTTGTCCGTTTATCTAATTGGTGGGATAATTTAGTCGAATCAGGTTGGTCAGCTTTAGAGCAACTTTTGAGTCCTCAACAGTTACAGTTGGAAACGATTAGAAGCGATGAGCTAAAAAAAGGAAAGTTAATCGATCGTACTATGGTTGAGGATGGTTTTGCTGTTATTTTAACTCTCAAGCAAAAACCATTAGCTGAGGATTCTGTGGATATTACTTTACGAGTATATCCTGCGGTAGAACAAATGTATCTGCCAGTTGGTTTAAAAATGCGGATGTTTGCTAGGGATGAAGAGGGGAATGAAGTTATTATAGATAAACAAGCTAGCAGTTCGGATGAATGGATTCAATTAGATTTTACTGGTGAACCTGGGGAGGAGTTTGGTGTGGAAATTGCCAAAGGAGATATTTCGGTAATTGAGAATTTTGTAATTTGAGATCAATTCCTGTTGAATAGTTACACTGTGGTTGTGAAAAGGCAGGAGGCAGAAGGATTTTAAGGAGTATAAATTAAATCTAGTAACGTGCAACTCATTACTTGTACGGGCGAATGGCCATTCGCCCCTACTCATTCCTTATCCTCACAGATTACTTTTTCAGCAAACCCTATTTACATTAAATCCGATTGAAGAGCCATAATAAAAACTGCCTTGTCTACCTTGTCCTCCTTGTCTACCTTGTCCCCCTTGTCCCCCTTGTCTTTCCCCAACCAGGAATTATCACTATTTAACAGGATTTGATATTACTTGGCTCGATTTTGGCGATTCCAAAATTCCTCCAACTTTTTCAAGCTTCGATTTTGGCGATTCCGAAATTCCTCCAACTTTTTCGGTGTAAAGGGATTCTTCCTATTCCGCAAGTCATTAAGATAACTTTGATTCCGTGATTTCGCCTCATCATCATCAGTCCAGTTCACAAAGAACTCAAAGTCTTCAACTGCGCCTTTGTAGTCACCAGTTAGCGACCTAGCAAGTCCACGGTTATTTCTAATAACTCCATCTTGAGGTGCTTTGGCTACTGCTTTATTACAAGCAAACATTACATCTTGAGCGTGGTTATACAAGCTACCATACCAACAGAGCGATCTCCAATCATCTGCTGAGATTTGTAAGTTGCGGTTAAATTCTAATGCTTTATTATAAGCTGCAATAGCTTCTTTTAATTTACCATCTTCGGCTAATTGTCTACCTTGAGTAACAAAATATTTGGCTACAAGTTTTCCTGCTGCGACTTTGGGGTCATTATCTAATTCTTTGGTTCGTGGATTGAGGTCAACATTATTATCGAATCTCTGTGCTTCGGTGAATTTCTCCACAGCTTCTTTAAATTTACCATCTTCGGCTAATTCTCTACCTTGAGTAATAAAAGCTGTTGCAGCTTTGGCTTTGGGATTAATATCTAATGAAAGATTCCATTTCTTGGCTTGACGAAACTTCTCCACAGCACCTTTAAAATTACCATCTTTTGCTAACTCCTCACCTTCTTCAACTAAGGTAGAAGCTGCTGCGGTAAGTATTTCCTGATTTTGACAAACCTCAAGTTCTGATAGTTTCTCTGGACGTTCAACCAGATAACTTTTAAGTTTATTACAACCCCGCCTTTGTAAATCATTAAAATTCCAATTCCACAATTTGACCGTTTTATCCCATGATGCGGTAGCGAGGGTGTTACCATCTGGGCTATATGCCACGCTCGATATCATCCTAGTATGACCCTCTAGGGTGTGGAGTAATCCACCGTTCTCGGCATTCCACAATTTGACCGTATTATCATTTGATGTGGTAGCGAGGGTGTGACCATCTGGGCTATATACCACGCTCTTTAACTCCTCAGTATGACCCTCTAGGGTGTGGAGTAATCCACCGTTCTCAGCATTCCACAATTTGACCGTACTATCAGATGATGCGGTAGCGAGGGTGTGACCATCTGGGCTATAGACCACGCTATTTATCGCGCTAGTATGACCCTCTAGGGTGTGGAGTAATCGACCGTTCTCGGCATTCCACAATATTACACTTCCAAGATCTGATGCGGTAGCGAGGGTGTGACCATCTGGGCTAAAGATCATGCTCTTTACCCAGCCAGTACGTACCTTTAAGGAGTGGAGTAATTTACCGTTCTCGGCATTCCACAATATGAACCGTCCAAACGTTGATGGGGCAGCGAGGGTGTGACCATCTGGGCTATATACCACGCTCTTTACCAAGTTAGAATGTACCTCTAGGGAGTGGAGTAATTGACCGTTCTCGGCATGCCACAATTTGATTGTTTTATCCAATGATCCGGTAGCGAGGGTGTGACCATCTGGGCTATAGACCACGCCATTTATCCCGCTAGTATGACCCTCTAGGGTGCGGAGTAATTGACCGTTCTCGGCATGCCACAATTTTACCGTTCTATCAAATGATGCGGAAGCGAGGGTGTTACCATCTGGGCTATAGACCGCGCTCTTTACCAAGCTAGTATGTCCTTCTAGGGAGTGGAGTAATCGACCTGTTTCTGCATGCCACAATTTGACTGTTTTATCCGATGATGTGGTAGCGAGGGTGTGACCATCTGGGCTATAGACCAGGCTATGTACCTTGTCAGTATGTCCCTCTAGGGTGTGTTTTGCTCCTATGAACAAATTAGTTGGCCGATCAATTGCTATTTGAATTTTCTGTTTGATGTAGGTAGATAACCATTGTTTCCACAAGGTATTATCTAACAATTGCTGCGCTTTCATCGCTTCAAATAAGGCATCTCGATAATTCTGCATATTCAAATAATTTTCTGAAGTGGCCACTAAACTATTAAGCCTTTCTCTTGTCACGCTTATGTCCGCTTGCATCCAATTGAAACCTGCAAACCCAGTAGCAACAGTAGCAGCTAATAAACCACCACCAAGCCAACGAATCGCACGTTTTTGCAACCGTACTTTTTCCTGTCTTTGACGTTCTCTTTCCGCTTCTTCTTTCTCCCGTGCAGCCAAACTCAACTGAATATATTCTTGCTGAGAATTACTCAAATATTCCCGATGCTCCTGGGAATTTAACCACTCTTGGGCTTCGCCCAAAGCACCACCACTTAACAAATACCCATCATCCTTATCCTTCTCTTGCCAATTTTTCAGCCCTATTTTTAACCTTTCTTGCCAAGTACGGAATTGACGGTGAGTTCCCATCCATCGATTCAATCTTCCCCAACCACTAATTAAAGCTTCATGGACAATTTCCACTGTTGACCCTAGATGAGGATCATAATTAATTACCACTAAACGAGCATCTTCTCGATTTAAAAATGTAATTAAATCCCAATCAAGTGCCTGTAACTCACTTTTATCCACCACATTGCGCGTATCTGCTGCACCTTCCCCTGGGCGCACCAATTGAATAAACACCCGTTGCATCCGTTGACGTTGTTCTAGATTCAAGTGAGTGTAAATATCTTCCGCGTGTCGAGCTAAAGACTGCTGCAAACCACCAATTTCTTTGTAAGCAGCACGAGTCAGCCAACCAGATTCCTGTTTCTTCCACAACTGAGTTAAAGCAAACTCCAATAAAGGTAAATTTTCGGCTTTTTCGCCCACATCATCTAAGAGATTTCCTAGTAAACTCTCTTCCAACTTCACACCCCGTTTTTCTGCGGGAAGCCTAATTGCTCGTTCCAACTCTTGCCGATTCATTGGTCCGAGAGGGTAGTTAGTATTTTTGAGAGCGTCGGCAAATTGACGGTCTTTGATTGCATGGTGAAAAAAATCGGCTCTGAGGGTTAAAACCAAAGTAAAAGCTGGTGAATCATTAACCGCATTTAACAAACTATCCAAAAATAACTCACAAGTCTTTTGTTCTGATTGTGGTAAAAGAGTATATAATTCTTCAAACTGGTCGGCGACTAGTACCAAACGACCAGAAGATTTCACCCCAGCCCCCTTCCCTACCAAAGAAGAGGGAGAATTAAAAGCCTCTCCCACCTCTCTAAATCTCTCCTGAAAGGAGAGACTCAACTGATGTCCCCTTGTAGGGGGACTTATAGGGGGTGGAGAGAGGTTTGGAGAGAGGTTTCCCCTAACAATAGTTTCTATTACTTCACACAAACCCCTTTTTTCTTTTAACTTGTTTATCAATAAATCCAATTCTTGAAAGCGACGCTCATCGGAGCTTAAATTAGCAAAATCACAACCAGGATTATTCGCTTCATACCATAAAGTCACTAAAGCAGTAGCCAAAGACTCAAACGGATTTTTTCCAGGACGAAAATTAACAATCTTAACCCCTTTATCCTGACGCAAACGAGGAATTAAACCCGCAAACACCACGCTCGACTTACCACTACCCGAAGCACCCACCACCGCCACCAAAGTTTGTCTGCTTTCCACCCTTTGATATAATTCTTCACCGACAGCTTCTCTGCCATAAAAAATATCTGCATCTTTTTCCCTAAAAGCAAACAAACCCCGATAGGGACAAGCAGGTTTTCCCCCTAAATGCACCCAGTTAATCGATTGCACCTCTGGATTTTGACAGAGTACGGGAAGCCAGGTGGCGCAGGGATAAGAACCCTCCCATTTTTGCAACTTCACCCGTCCCTCCCGCACCGCCAGAGATAGAGATTTACCACTTTTAAAAGCAGTCAGAAAATTCTTGAGAAACTCTTGGGCTATCTTATCGGGTACGGGTTCGCGCATCACTATCACTTGGGGTAAATACAAATCCCGTAAATCTCTTACCAAACCCAAACCATCACAGGAGTTAAAAATTGCCAATTGTAACCCTTTTTTAATTGCCTTGGAGAGGGCGTATTTTAATTCACCCAAGGATAGACTCTCATGAGGGTTAATCTTGATGCTACCAGTATTACCATCGGCTGCGCTTTCACTGTGTCCCAAAAACGCCAAAATATCCCAACCCTCGTCATCCCAGAGGGTTTCATCTAATTGCCGACGAGAAGGTTGGGACAAAATTTTGATTTCTGCATCCTCAAGAGATTCCCGAACTAATTTTTGGTCGGTTTCCGTATCAATTCCCTGGCTATCCCCGATAACGACTAAAATTCTGACACGATCCCGTTGAGACTGACCAATTTTGCCAGATTCATACTTGCTAAAAGCTAAAGCTGGTTCTGCATGGGAATAATCTTCCAAAAACTCCCATAAATACCAAGGTAAACGTCGCAATTGATTATCTTCTGTTTTAATCGTCAAGCTAAACTCAACATCAGAATCAGAATTAAGCTTCGTCTGTAATAGTTTTTCAATAGGACGAAAACCCTCACAATTTAACCATTGATTTAATTCTCTAGGAAATCGAGCGATGTATTCAGATAAATCCTGTTTAACCACAGAAGAACTACTTGCTGATTTGGCAGAAATCTTAATCCTGCCCCCAAAACGATTTCTAAAACTTTCTCTCCAAGACTGATATAATTCCCATAATTGGGTAGATGGAGGTAAACTACCACTATCTTCAGCGAGCAAGTTCTTATCTGAGTTGCGAATTTCTACCTTAATATGCTCGCAACCCTTTTCTAGACTACCATTACCAAATTCGAGAGTTACTTGGATCATAATCAAGAGAATATTTGGTATTGTTCTTCTTTTGATTATGTATGAATTAGTCAGAAATATTATGCCATTTTCTAAAAACTTCAGCTTTCTGGTTCTGTTGACTGCTAGTAGATTAAGATATATCGAGTCAAGATTGCTTTAAGTTAACTCTCTGAATAAAATATCTCTAAAAAAGCAATCATCTTTTTTGATTTTAAAATTAACTCAGAGAGATTTCGGCGATCGCACTAACCATCAGACCGATAACGGAAAAAGTGCGATTCCTCTTTTCTCCCTGATAACTGACAATGGAAAAAGAGCGATCTTTCATCGATTAACGATTAAATTTTTCCACCTCTGGCAACCCAGCCTAGAAAACCACTAACAATTGCAGCAATTACCACAAAAGCAATCTGCGGTGCGACCCCGATGAGTTTTACTCATCTAGGGAACGCGCACCAAGAGAGTCTCCAATTTTTAAGTTCGCCTACTTTTTCAGCTAGATCGGGAATCTTTTGGATTGATGTTTTCCATTCATCCATTCTCCCTTTTGTTTCAGCTTGATTTAATTCAATATCTCTCAAACGTCGATCTAATCCTTGAATGTTTTCTCTAACTTGCTCGATTTTTCCGTCTAATTGGTCAAAGCGATCGCCAATTAGCTCTTTTAATTCTTGAATATCAGTGTTAGATGAGGTAGTCATTGTTATAATTTGGACAAGTATTTAATTTATTTGGGAAACCTAAGTGCATTAAACTGTGGGTTTCCTTTTTTATTTTATTACCTGCCAGCAGAAAAGAATTTATTAGAATGCAATCGCTTGAATCTATTTAATAATCGCGATGGGCGATCGCACTAAATATAAAACCGACAACGGAAAAAAAGCGATTCTGTTGACAATTGAATTAATTTAAAGTTAATGAGAAAAAAGCGATCTCTGCTTGCAAAAGTCAATCAAAAATCTCTTCTAAACTGACAACCAAATTAGGCATGATGTTTTCACCTGAAAGGGTTTGAGGATTATTGAGAACTTCTTTATCTTGACCCTGGCGGTAGATTTCCACTTGTCGGTCGTCGGGATTGATTAACCAGCCCAATTTGACTCCGCAATTCATGTATTCCCTCATTTTATTTTGTACATTGCTTAAAATATCGGTAGGAGACATTAACTCGATGACAAAATAGGGGTTGATTGGAAGATACTTTCTTCTTTGTTGTTTGGTCAAACTATTCCATTGAGAAAGAGGAATCCAACTAACATCAGGAGAGCGAACGGCATCGTTTGATAATCTGAAACCAGTAGAGGAGTCAAAAACTTTTCCTGATTTACTTTGTTTATTCCAAAGTTTAATCTGAAATAAAAGTTCGCTATTGCGATCGCCAGTTTCACCACCAGTAGGAGACATAAAGATTAGTTGTCCTTCGGAATTAGTTTCCAATCGAACATCAGGATTATCGCGAGAAAGAAGCTCTAATTCGTGATCGCTAATCCGATCGATTAAAGAGGAAAGATTCAATGTAAGTGAAGTCATAGAATCATTTATATGCTTGGGATATGGCTATTTTAGCTTATATGTTTTTTAGAAAGCGATCGCTTATGACTTACTAGAACACCGATTCAGTATTCATAAATTTCTGGTTGGGTGAGACAAGGGAGAGGGGGAAGACACGGCAGACAAGGGAGTTTGAGAGAATTTTCTACCTTGTCCTCCTTTCGGTGCGCTTGCGTCCTCGGAGGAAACCTCCGAGGCGGTCGCACCGCTACCTTGTCCTCCTTGTCCCTTTTTTTCCATAACTTTTGGGATTAATGAATCGGTATTCTAGCAGAACAAAATCTTAACGGTGTGCGATTAACCACTAACAAAAATCCCCTGGAGCATAAATTTTACCACAACTATGATCGGCATTAATTTCGATTACCATATCTGCCCAGCCAGTATTATTAATTAAAGGCTTGATAAATAACTCTGGATGGAGAGATTTCCAGAAATACTCTACAAATTGCTCTATTTCTTCATCACTCATCCCAGATTTTCCTGTCGCGATCATTTTTTGTTCTGCTTCTTTACGCCATTGTTGGCTCAGACGATAATCTAGAGGACAAAGGACGATTAAACGGTCTAATTTTGACCACAAAGGCAGATAGGCTTTTAATCGATCGTTATTATCTAAAGCAAATAACTTATCTTCGGGAGTATTAATCGGATGAAGTAGAGTATCAAAAACCGATGTTTCTACTGGACGAGTACCCACAAACCAGCCTTCAAATAAAACAATATCTACACAAGGAGTCTCTTCTGGTTTAGTGCGATCGCCTGCACCATTAAAGGCAGATTTATCAAAACGAGGTACTAAAATTGGTTCTGCTCGCTTAGGCTGTAAGAACTGATCTAATATCTCGATACCTAATTCTACATCATGAGTACCAGGAGGTCCTCTCCAAATTAAACGAGGGTCTTGTTGTTGCAACTTTTGACGAGCATCATAGGTTTTGTAAAGATCGTCAATAGAAATAGCTACACTGGTAAAACCTAAATGCGCCAAAATAGTTCTAGTGATAGTGGCTAAAGTAGTTTTGCCTGTTCCTTGTCCCCCTAAAATTCCCTGGATTAAAGTTCGGGAAAGTTGCTCTTTTTCTTTCGCTAGTTGTCTAGCTAAAGGTAGCCACAATGTCCAGAGACGATAAAAAATATAATCAGAATCAGTAAAACCAAAACTTTGACATAGTTGCTGAATTTGGGAATGGACTTGTAAAAATAATTGCGATCGCTCTTCTATCTCTGCTTGAATATTTGCCTCATCTATACCAAAGGCTTTCATTCTAGCTCGATCGTCCAATTCTACTGCTAAGAGTTTTTGTTTTTCCACTTCGGTAGGTTTATTTCCCTCACTCCACCGTCGCCAAATCTCCTCTATCTCTCTCATTATATGTATATTCTCCTCAGCACCTCCGCACTTCTGCTTTTTTTAATCCATAATCGATTTTGCACAAGTACTTATGATTAAGAACCCAACTTAAAGGCTTCTAAGAATAAGCTATAGATTACACCAATTTTGAATAAGTTAATCATATCTAGAAGCAGATTAGTTCTTAAACGAGGATTCGATCTAGCTTGGCGATCGTGACTATAAACAAACTTACTAACTAATTCTGTAAAAGCAAAGATGATAGCAGCCCCAATAACGTCCCAAGCAGCATCTTGTCCTGCGGTAGTCACAATAGCTGAACCCATAAAAAATCCCATCAACACGCTAATCAGACTTAGAGCAATTCTTCTCCAAGGATTGGTAAATAGTAATTCTAAGCGTCTACTAAATAAATCGATTAAGGAATTAAGACGAGTACGTTGCATTGGTAATGACTATTCGCTCGATTATCGGTTATCAGTTATCACACAACTAATAACCAATAACCAACAACATCTAATTTTTGATTAATTATTTATGTTTTATCAGATTTATCATCTTCTGCGTCCATTTTAGGCACGAAATCAGGTATTTCAGTGTTTTCCCAGCCAGGAGGACGTTTGGAATTATACCAAGCAATTGAACCAATACTTACAGCAGCAATAAAACCTACTACGTATACGGCAACAAAATAAGTAGGAAAAGTTCCCCCTGCTGCTGCCTCTAACAATAAATACATGATTTGATTTTTCCTTAATTCTCTTTCATTAACGGTTTAGACAATGTTTAGTAGATAACAAAATAGGCACTCGCCAAAATTGTATATACTATGCTAATTTTTTTCCTCGATTTTCTCTCCTCTCGATCCTAACTTGACTTATATAATACCGAAATTGGTATACAGCTTGACATCAAATTTCTCATCAAGCTAACTAAATGGTCTTATCTCTTTCGCGAGGTCTATTTTTACACAACGGTATTATGCTAACTTGACCTTAAAAGGTTAAATATTTTTACAAAATAGATCGTATCTTACCAAGTTATGCAGCAAAGACTACTAGAAGGAAATGTTGGAGAACAACTAATTAAATTAACTATTCCCATGATTTGGGGAGTGCTTGCAATTACAGCTTTTAATATTGTTGATACTTATTTTGTGGGGCAATTAGGGACTAAACCTTTAGCTGCTATGAGTTTTACTTTTCCTGTAGTCATGACTTTAGGAAGTTTAGCGATGGGCTTGGGAGTAGGTACGTCGTCTGTAATTGCTCGTGCTATTGGAGAAGGCGATCGCGATCGAGTGCAAAGATTAACTACTGATAGTCTAACTCTATCACTAATAATAGTAGTAATCTTTGTCTTTCTGGGTCTAATTACCATAGATCCTCTTTTTACAGCCTTGGGTGCTGGTGCGGATGTTTTACCCTGGATTCGCAGCTATATGCAAATCTGGTATTTTGGCATGATTTTTTTGGTGATACCGATGGTAGGTAACAGTGCTATTCGTGCCAGTGGCAATACTGTAACCCCAAGTATTATTATGATTGTGGCAGCAGGAGTAAATATTGTTCTCGATCCCCTGCTTATTGTGGGTTGGGGCGGTTTTCCCCGTTTAGAAATCGAGGGTGCTGCTATAGCGACAGTTGTTTCTAGGGCAACAACTTTGGTAGCTGCTCTCTTGGTGCTGCACTACCGAGAAAAAATGCTCTGTTTTAATTTACCTAAATTTCAGATAATCTTAGCCTCCTGGCAAAAAATATTACAAATTGGCTTACCCGCAGCAGCAACAAGCATGATTACTCCCATTTCCATGGGTTTAATTACTAGTGCGATCGCTTTTTATGGAGCAGAAGCAGTAGCAGCTTTCGGTGTAGCTTCCAGGATAGAATCTTTTTCTCTAATCGTAATTATGGCATTATCTGCTAGTATAGGTCCTTTCGTTGGTCAAAATTGGGGAGCCAAAAAATATCATAGAGTACATCGAGCATTAAATTTGAGCTATCTATTTTGCTTAGGTTGGGGAATTATGGTAGCAGCGATACTTGCACCTAGTGCCAGTTGGTTGGCATCTCTATTTAATAGCGATCCTCAAATTATACAAATAGCGACTAGATATCTCTGGTTTGTACCAATTAGTTATGCTGCTGCGGGAATTATTTTTATAGCTAGTTCTACTTTTAATGCTCTAGGTAAACCTATTCCTTCTATGATTATGACTGTCAGTCGGATGGTTGTCTTATATATTCCTTTGGCATATATAGGCAGTCAAGTATTTGGCATTAATGGAATTTTTGCTGCTGCTTGCATTGCTAATCTAGTTGTAGGAATAGGGGCATACATTTGGAATCAGAAAACCTGTGATGCGAAAGGTGCGACAGAAAAAACTGCGGAAGAATTTATTTAAGTAGTTCATCGTAGGGACGTTCCCTGGAACGTCCCTACAGGAGTTACTGAAAGAAGAGAATATTTTTTATTTAATTTTTAGAATATTAATAAATAAATTAATCAAGTTGAGATTTATAATGCCTAAAGCAATTTGGAATGGTGCAGTGTTAGCCGAAAGTGACTCCTGTGAAGTAGTAGAAGGTAATCAATATTTTCCTCCTGATTCCATTAACAAGGAATATTTCCAGCCAAGCAATACTCATACTACCTGTCCTTGGAAAGGACAAGCTAGTTACTACAATATCGTAGTTGAGGGGAAAGAAAATAAAGACGCTGCTTGGTATTATCCTGAGACAAAAGAAAAAGCCAATAATATCAAAGGTTATATTGCTTTTTGGCGAGGCGTTAAGGTAGAAGTCTAAAACTGACATTTTGACGGAAAAGTTAAAAATTAGATTGGTTTTGATTGAGCATTAAGTATTTATCATGGTTTAGTGTTCAATCTTTTCCTCAGTTTGATACTTTAAGTAGTGCAGTGCGGTCTTCGGTCACTTGGATGCAAGCTTTAAGTGCTGCGAAGACAAGGACATGGGTGGCAAATTGAATTCGCCACCGTGAGTTTCCGCTTCGTCTTGAGTGAGAGGGGTGGCGAGGCTTCCTTGCCATACCCGCCCTCGACAGTTCCTTTAAGCGGTGCGTACGCGGAGCGACTACCGTCAGGTCTCCTGCGGAATTTACAATCCGCAAACGCCAGTTCCTTCAAGCGGGGTTCCCCCGCCAACGGACTGGCTCAGGAACGCGCACCGAGGGAAACCCTTTCAGCATTTGCTCATGGGGGAGACCAACGCCAGTTCCCTGCGACGGGAAACCCGTCTTCAGGACTGGCTTCCCAAGACCGCAATGCTTCACCAACGGACTGTCTCGCAATCGAAGCTTTGGGGGCTTTGTTCAAAAGCTGGGTTCTCAATTTATTGAGAGTTCACGGTTTTGATTCTATGACAGAGGCGTTGGATTATATGAGCAATAATTTGCCATTATTGCTTTCTTTTTGCCATTAATTTGGTTTGATAGTTGTTTTATTCACGATCTCATTTTTTTGTTCGAGAATGAAACAGCCCTACCTTATGCGAAGCGGTATCCTTTAGGACTGCCTCTCTTTTCCCTAATTAACTACTTCTATTGTTCTTAAACTAGAATCACGACAGCCTGTAATCGTACCTTCTAAAGCAAGGACTCGTTGTAAATAATCTATAGCTTCTGATGATATTATTTCCCCTGGCATTAATACAGGAATTCCTGGTGGATAGGGACAAATTAATTCACCACAAATACGATTTATGCTTTGTTGGATGGGTAAAGTCTCTGTAGTTGAAAAGAAGGCTTCTCTGGGGGAGATTTGCAAGATGGGGAGATAGGGAGATGGGGGAGATGGGGGAGTGGGGAGTGGGGAATGAGAGAGAGTGGTGAAGGCTTGGATTAATTTTTCTATATCTTCTGGGGTGTTGCCAAAAGTGATAATAAAAGTTAAATGTTTGGGTAGAGGTAATTCACAAGTGACTCCTAATTGTTGATGTAAAATTTCGTCGGCTTCAAAACCAGTTAAACCTAATTGACTAACATCAACAGTTAAGCGAGTACGATCGAAATAAGTGAATCCTGACCGAGGTAAAAATTCTAAGATGGATATACCTTGAATTTTTTTTAATTTATTGCTGGCATCATTTGCTAGTTCTAAAGTTTTGGTAATTAATTCTTTTCCTTCTAATGCCATTTGCTGTCTCGCTGCGTCGAGAGAAGCTAGGAGTAAATAACTAGGACTAGTCGATTGTAGTAACTGTAGAGCCTTATTAATTCTAGTTGGGTCTATTTTTTGACCTTGAATATGCAGCATAGAAGCTTGAGTCATCGCCCCTAAAACTTTATGGGTTGATTGTACCGTCAAATCTGCGCCAACACTTAAAGCTGAGGGAGGTAAATCGGGGTGAAAAGCAAAATGCGCCCCGTGAGCTTCATCTACTAGTAAGGGAATGTTATACTTGTGAGTAACCTCCGTGATCTTACGTATATCTCCGCAAATCCCCTGATAAGTCGGGTATAACATCATTACTGCTTTAGCATCAGGATGTTGTTGTAAGGTCTTTTCTAAAGCGATCGGCGTAATACTGTAAACAATGTCTTTAGCTCGATCGTATTCAGGGTTAATGAATATGGGAATAGCACCAGAGATAATTAAACCAGCGATCGCAGAAGTATGAATATTTCGAGGTAATATTATCTTCTCTCCCATACCACAAGTTGCCACTATACTCGCGATGATGCCACAAGTAGAACCATTAACTAAAAACCAAGTCTGGGTTGCCCCAAATGCCAAAGCTGCTAGTTGCTGGGCTTCTGCAATAACACTCTCAGGAGCAAATAGGTTGTCTAATTCTGGTAGCTCAGGTAAATCTGCTTTAAAAGTGAGTTCTCCCAGTAAATTTTGCAGATTTTGACTAACACCTTGTCCTCTCTTATGTCCAGGGGTATAAAAAGCTGCATCTGCTTGCTGAGATAATTGCTGTAATCGATCGAGTAAAGGAAGTTTTATTTGAGCTTGAGATCGATCGTAGGAAGAGAAAGACATAGTGCAAATTAAGTAGCTGGGTAAAATTAAATATAAAATACAAACGTTATTAGTCTTAATAGCTTTTAAATTATAGTTTTCCCATTTATTTAAGAACAAAATAACGATTTATAGCTTACATTTCCCTACTTACTTCCAGTCAACAAACTTTTTAATCATAGCTTTATAGAGATTGATTCCTAGATAAAGATTAAATGAATAAGTAGTTTTCTTCCTTTGCTCTCCGTATATTTTCTGATATCTTTTAATTAATATAAATTCAAAAAGGTTAAAACTAAGTGTATTTATTGAAGAGTGATTGCCAATTTATGGAAGAAACTAAAAAAAAATTCTTGTAGTTGATGATGATCCTGCTT
This sequence comes from Xenococcaceae cyanobacterium MO_188.B29, assembly GCA_030065155.1. Taxonomy (GTDB): domain Bacteria; phylum Cyanobacteriota; class Cyanobacteriia; order Cyanobacteriales; family Xenococcaceae; genus JASJDJ01. The sequence goes on along the minus strand of JASJDI010000124.1, from coordinate 3,158 downwards.
TGCAGCATCTTATTTGTCGCTTTTTTAGTTACAACAACTACATCACCGAGTCAGCCCAAGATAGTAAGACTGCTCGCCAAATTTTCAGAAGATTCAAGCCAGATCTAGTCATTTTAGATGTTAATTTACCTGATGATACAGGATTTAATTTGTGTCAAGAAATGAGACAAACTGACACAATTATTCTTATGCTCAGTTCTATGCAAGATACTAATCATATATTAGAAGCTTTTGAAAAAGGCGCAGATGATTATGTTACTAAACCATTTAATCTCCAAATTTTAAAGGCTAAAATCGATGCTTTATTAAGACGCTATAAGACAACTAGCTCGAACTTAGCTGATAATAAGCCGTTAGTTTTCGATCAATTAATAATTGATTTTTGTCGTCGAGAAGTAATTTTAGATGGAAATATAGTACCTTTAACTGCTTTAGAATTTGATTTATTATATTTTTTAGCCAGTAATCCTAATCGTGTTTGGGATCGTGCCGAGTTAATTGCTGCTATTTGGAATAGAGACGATTATCGTGGAGATGATCGCAAAGTAGATATTCATATTGGTCGAATTCGCAAAAAAATTGGCGACCATGAAGGTAAATTAATTAAAACCATCTGGGGTAGAGGTTACATGTTTGAGTTATCCAATGGCGATCGAGTAAAATTAGCAGACTAAGCCTCTAATATTTTGAGAAAATAAACAAACTGCTATGCTAAGAGCCGGAATCGTCGGACTACCTAATGTTGGTAAATCTACCTTATTTAATGCCTTAGTAGCCAATGCTAAGGCAGATGCAGCCAACTTCCCCTTTTGTACCATTGAACCTAATGTAGGTGTGGTTTCTGTACCAGATGAGCGTTTAGGAGTATTGGCAAAAATTTCTCAATCAGCAAAAATAGTTCCTACGCGGATTGAATTTGTTGATATCGCTGGTTTAGTCAAGGGTGCAAGCAAAGGGGAAGGATTAGGTAATCAGTTTCTTGCTAATATTCGAGAAGTTGATGCGATCGTTCATGTGGTGCGCTGTTTCGACGACGATGATATTATCCATGTGGCTGGTTCTGTCGATCCAGTCAGAGATATAGAAGTAATTAATTTAGAGTTAATTTTAGCGGATTTATCGCAAATAGAAAAACGGATTGAAAGAGTAAGGAAACAAGCTCGTAACAATAAAGATGCCCAAGCAGAAATGCTTGTTTTAGAGAAGTTAAGCTCTGCTCTTAATGAGGGTAAATCTGTTAGACAACTAGATTTACCTGAAGAAGAAGCAGCCATGATTCAACCCTTGGGCTTACTAACCAACAAACTAGTTATTTATGCAACCAATGTTACAGAGGATGATTTAGCTGATGGTAATGAATGGGTAGAACAAGTAAAAGCGTTTGTAGAAAACGAACAAGCCAAAGTAGTAGTTGTTTCAGCGCAGGTAGAATCAGAATTAGTTGAATTATCAGCAGAGGAGAGAAAAGACTTTCTAGAAGCTTTAGGAGTATCTGAGGGAGGATTAAAATCCCTGATTAAAGCTACCTACGATTTACTTGGCTTACGTACTTATTTAACAACTGGTGAAACGGAAACCCGTGCTTGGACTATTACAGCAGGGATGAAAGCACCCCAAGCAGCAGGGGTAATTCACTCGGATTTTGAAAGGGGTTTTATTCGTGCTGAAACTATTGCTTATCAAGATTTAGTGGCATCTGGCTCGATCAATGCAGCTAAAGAAAAAGGCTTACTGCGCTCTGAAGGTAAAGATTATGTTGTACAAGAAGGAGATGTGATGTTATTCCGCTTTAATGTATAGGTAGTTATAGAATTAGGAGTAACATAATATGAATATTGTTGCCATTCTAATTAGTCTGATAGTTACGACTATCAGTTTAATCATCATCTCTAAACTACCTACAGGTGTAGAAATAGATAGTTTACAGAAAGCATTTGTTTCTGCCATTGTATTTGGTATTGTCAATGCTTTATTGCATCCTATTCTGAATATCTTGGCTTTACCTCTAATTTTTCTTACCTTTGGCTTGTTTTCTTTAGTTGTCAATGCGATTATTTTTGGTCTAGCTGCCTTTCTAGTTCAAGGTTTTAGGCTTAAATGGGGATTTTGGAGTGCTTTAATTGGTTCTTTTGCTTTGAGTATAGTAAATTCAATTATTTTCCATTTTTTGCCTGCCTCAGTCAGTTAACCACTAAATATGAAATAAGTAATAAAAAAAAGATAAATCTCTAATAAAAAAAGCGATCCTTTGTTTTAAAGCGATCGCTTTTTTTTACATCTATATCTAAGTATTCCTATAATTGGTTAATTCTAATAAACAAATATTAACTTGATTGAATAACCAAGAAAAGTTGGTTCTCAACTAATTCTATAAACCGATGATCTTGCCTTAAAATATCTAAATCCCAATCATAAACTATCATTTCTAAGTATTTATCTGGATTTAGATCAATTGCCTTCTGCAAATTAGCTAAAGCTTGCTCTAAATTACCTTGTAAAGAATGAAAACAAGCTTCGTTATAGGCAATGCTTGCATTATCTTCTCCAGGGATAGTAAATAATCGATCGTCAGCCAAATTATCCTCTAGGCATTCATCACCAAAGATGCCTAAAGATTCATTAAAACAGACTTCTGCTTCTTGATAACAACCTAGTTTTTCTAGTACAACTCCTTTTTCACACCAAGCTTCATAATAAGAAATTTTGATAGAAAGAGCCTGATTATAACAAACTAAGGCTTCTTTATATTTACCCAAGTTTGCTAGTATTTTACCTCTATTAAACCAAGCATGGCAATCGCGACAATTTATGTCCATAGAGCAAAATTTATTGATCAACTATACACCTTTAGATTATTAGAATAACCAAAAAGTTTCCTCTTTTTTTAAAGATAATGTAAAAATAACAAGAAAAGTTTATCAAGTATTTCTACTTATTTATTATTTCTGTGGCAAATCACCTAAGTATTTCTACTAGATCTATTGTTAATAAGAGTTTTACTATTTAGAGCTTGCTGAATAAAAGTTTAGGATAGATAGGATCAGGGTTTCGGAGCCTTTTGAGCTTAAACAAGTGCAAGGTTATAACCTCTAAAAACTCAGAATCCTGGTATTAAGTTCTTCCCTAACACCTACTACCTAAAACCTAACACCTGTCGT
>JASJDI010000123.1 GCA_030065155.1 Xenococcaceae cyanobacterium MO_188.B29 | reverse complement strand
AAGTGTAAACTAAGTTTACATTTATCCTGCCTGCTCAGGCTTTTTCCCTAAATAATTTTCAAGGACTAGTACATCTCTCCCCATTTTCTCGCAAGCGTTGGGAGCCAGTAACGGTAGGATCGTAAGCAACAAGGACAACTTCTCCTCGCTCATTAAATACCCATCCTTGAGCAGGAATAATGGTCGTTGGCACTGAAGGGAGAGAACTGGTTTTGTCCTCTGCTTTACTGCTCCTCTGTTCCTCTGTTCCTCTGCTCTCGATCGGGGCTGGTTCGACTAAACCCACCTGAGTCGCATCGCTACTAAGGTCTTCACTGAGACTGGGAGGTAAGCCACCTCGTCCAGTGATGACAAATTCACTTTCTGAACCTAGTTTACAGGGATTTTGGGCAACGAGAGCATTGGGGTCTAAGACAGTTTCTGGTAGTTCAATTAAACCTCGGTTGGGATCGATGGTGTTATCGATCTCCACTTGACCCGATGCTCCAAACTCAGAACTGGCATCGATGTCATTGCTTTGATTCCCTTCAGACTTTTCCCGCTCCTCAATGCCAAAGATACCTTGAGAGTTAATGGTGATCTTCCCACCGTTGCCTGTTTCAGCGTCTGCAATGATATCACTACCGTTAGAACCCGTTGGCGGAAAGACAAGGAGTAATGGGGTATCAATATCGATGTTACCACCATTGGCTGAATCATCAGCCGTTGCAGAGATAAGGCTTTCATTTTCCATTCTCAACAAATCCGATATCTTGAGAGTAATATTCGCTCCTTCTTCTCCCCCACTCTGTGACCTTTCGGCAGCAGTTATAGTACCTTGGTTCATAGACAGGGAATTAGCATTTATATTAATATTCCCTGCTTGTCCTGTCTCGATAGACTGACCCAACAAGTCTACTCCAGTGGACTCTGCTGATATGGTTGCCCCATCCCGAACAATCAATTTTCCAGTGTTAATCGTTATGTTTCCTGCTGCTCCAGAACTTCTTGTTCTCGAAAGTAAGCCAGTTAACGATTCGGCGTTACCCTTTAGCTCTACAGACTCAGAGGCATTGACAATCAAATTCCCGCCTGGGACTGTAGTAGGCGTTAATTGATCTCCTCTCAAGCGTCCGTTAGTGAAAGAGGCGACAAGCCCTCCATCTTGGACAATTAACTTTTTAGTATTAATGGTTACACTACCCTCTTTTCCATTAAGAGGCGAGTCACTTCCTATTCCACTAAAACGACCTGATGCTATGCCAGATACTTCAACTGTCTCTGAGGCAGAAATTACTATGTTGGCTCCATTTCCTGCAATTTGCGAACCGCTTGTGAGAGTTACACGCTTTCCTTTTACTTGAATACTACCACCTCCCTCTCCATCAACGCTGAATGTGCTTAAGATTGATGTTCCCAATGATGTTGGAGATTCAGTAAGTTCAATATCCTTAAAATTTTGGACATCTTCATAGCTCAAAGTCCAACCTGAGTCTATTTCTTGGAGACTAACTTGACCCGTTCCTGCTACACTACCTAGCTCAATACGTCCAAGAGGGACTCCTATAATGCCCCCTTGCATAGTGATATTGCCTCCAACAAGAGCCAGTGTTTTTCCTGGTTGTACTCCAAGTCCCTGTCCTTGGGATTGATTGAGGATACTTCCCGCCGATTCCCTAAATTTCAAACCAGCAGGAATGCTTATAGTTAGTAAAGGGGGAGCATAAGTATCTGTAGCACTGAATTGGGTTCCATCTTCAAAGATCAGGCTGTTGGCAGTAGTTGCTAGAAATGAACCCTTGAGATCGAGGGTAGCATTAGGACCAAAAACAATGCCGTTAGGATTAATCAGAAACAGGTCGGCATTTCCTAAAACACCCAACTTTCCTAGAAGCTGAGAGATGCTATTCCCTGTTACTCGGCTAAAAATATGTTCAATGCCAACAGGATTAACGAAATAGGCACCTTGTCCTTCACGAACGTTAAATTCTTCAAAGCTATGAAATAAGTTTTTTCCCCGAATTGACCCTCCCTCGATTTGGTCGCTCAGAGTCCCTTCAATGTTAACGTTAGGATTAATAACGGAACTTTCTGCTCCTAAAGTTCGATCGGGAACGATCTGAGCCAAGGCACTATTCTTATAGGAAGTTTTAAATAAAATCACACTTGTCGGATTTAACACTCCGCTAATCGCTAAGAATAATGTTAATCCTAAGTTCCTCATCCAATAACTGTAGATGCTTTTAGCCATTATTAGCATAGGTAACAGTGTTGCCCGTTTTCGTCACAACACTCCCGAATGTCTATATTTATTTTCATGCGGCCGAAAGATAAAGTCATCGTATGACTCGTTTTCATCTGTCCGTCAGTTAATGGCTCAGACTTCTTAGGTAGCGAACTAAGAAGACAATTATTCTCTTCCCACAAATTGAGACATGCTTCCATCATATTTTCCAAATCAATTGCCTTTTGATTATTATCAATTATGGGACTGTTTTCGGGCATTGCGAATTGATAACTTGCTAAAGTTTTGCCATCATCTCCTTGGATGGAAAGTGTCACGGAGTCTTTTTGTGATATTCCCATCCTTTGCAGTATAGTCGTTAATTGCTCACCGTCAGACTCCACAGATTTAGCCAAGAGTGAGTTCAAATCTTGCTTATGACATACAGAAATCATAGTTTAATTGCTCCTAAAATTTACTATTCAAATAAATAAACTGTAGATATTCGCCTTTTTCATTGGGTATCATCCCCAACAAAAGACTTCGTTTCAGCACTCAAGCAATTTGTTAAGAATTATCAAACCCCTTTGGTGTAGGGGTTTAATGTAATGAAATCTTAAAATGAGCATTGCTGATACCAACTATATTTCCAGCCAAACAGTCAGAAAACAATGGGAAAAAATCAGGATTGTAGAGGGAAAATTATCAGGTTCAAGATTGAATAAGTCGGAAAAAATCAGGTAATATAACAAAGAAGATACGGTTGCTCTGCTATTCAGTTAAAAGGATTTAGTAGTGGAATCCCGCAGCCATCAAAATCTCTGATATTGCGCGTTACTAAAGTAAGTTGATGAATTTGAGCAGTAGCAGCAATCATCATATCTGCTTGAGTGTGAGTTTTCCTCTTCGATCGCAGTTGCCCCCGCAATTCGCCAGAACGCTGAGCAATCTCAGGTGTAATGGGCAAAAGGTTGCAGTATTGCTCCATAAATCCCTCAAACCAGGACTGGATTCTGATGTTAGGTTTTGCCGAGAGTCCATAGAAAATTTCCTCAACAGTAATTACACTCAAGGAGATCGAGGAAACTCCATCAGCCCAGACTAGCACTCCAGGATTAGGCTGAGGTCGTGCTAATTCGCTGATGAGGTTGGTGTCACACAGAAAGGTCATTGAGGACATCATCAAACGGGTTAGGACGATCTTTACGAGAAGGAACTTCCAGGGTGTAATCTTCCTCAGCCATTAGCTGGTGCAGTTCCCTAAAGGCATCGGCGAGGGAAGTCTTTTCTTGGCGATCGCGCCAAGCCAGAAACTCCTGAAACGTTTCAGCTTCGATCACAGCTGCTACCAGTCGCTCTCGATTGTAGATCAGCTGGGGTTCTTTAGTTGCAGCATTAATCATCTCAGAGAACCTCTGTTTGGCTTGGGCAATTCTCCAATCCATCGCCTTATCTCCTAAAATTTATGTTATGTACATTATAGACATAAATTATGTCTATATAGCTAATTAATGAGCTAGAATTAAACGGGGATGAGAGTGATAGGAGATAGTTCCTGCTGCTGTTTTATTCGATCTTCAAGTTGGCGATCGACCAAAAATTAGACCGAATAGCAACTGTGGTTATCAGGCATCTCTAGCTGCTACATCAGAGCCAGTTCCAGAAGGCAACGTAGGAGCGGGAGCGGGAGCAACTGTAGGAAAATTGCTCGGCAACGAACGAGCGATGAAGTCAGGAGTTGGGACATATTCTATAACAAGTCATACATAATTTCTCAAAGTCAAACAAATAGATAAACACGATCGCAAACATCGACACTGGATACTTAAAAGTAATCAAGAGTCAAGTAAAAAAGTCAAACATGAAAATTTTACTGATTAGTTCCACAGGCGGTCATTTTCAAGCTCTACAAAGATTACACACCTTTTGGAGAAAACACGATTGTTGCTGGGTTACTTTTCAGACAGCTTCTACTGAACTAGTTTTAAATAATGAAAAGGTATATTGGGCTTACAGTCCCACTAATCGCAATTTGCCCAATTTAATTCGCAATTTTTGGCTAGCTTGGCAAGTTATTCAGCAAGAACGTCCTGAGTTAGTTTTATCTACTGGTGCAGGAGTAGCAGTTCCTTTTATTATTTTGGCAAAATTAGCAGGTACTAAAACTGTTTTTATTGAATCTTTTACTAGAGTTGAAGAACTAAGTTTATCTGCTCGACTAGTCATGCCTTTTCTCGATGTAATTTACGTTCAATGGGAGCAACTTAAAGCTAAATATAATAAAGCAAAATTAATACGTATCTAGTTTAAATCTTTCTATTTTTTTCTATTCACATCATAATCAATAATAATGATTTTAATTACAGTTGGCACAGAAAAATTTCCTTTTAACCGTCTTATGAAATGGATCGATAATCTGATCGCACAAAACTTGATTGAACCAGAAAAAGAAGAAATAATAGTTCAGTATGGTACTTGTACCATCATTCCTAATGGAATTAAAGGTCATTCTGTTCTCAAGCAAACTGATTTTTTAAGTTTAGTAAACGAAGCACGCCTCATAATTGCTCACTGTGGTGAAGGAACGATCGACTTACTCGCTTCTATTGAGAAACCTTTTGTCTTAGTTCCCCGTAGCCATAGTTTTCAAGAACACGTAGATAATCATCAAATTGAGTTAGCGCAGCAACTAGCAAAACAAGGAATACCTGTTGCTTATTCTTTAGAGGCTTTAGCTAGTTTTTTGGCAGAACCATTTGTAGCTAAATTGCCTGTAACACCAACAGAATATTACACCCAAGCTAGTTTTTTACTAGAGGAACAATTTGAAACTGATTTAGTAAAAGAACAACTTACCGAAGAATTAATAGATTTAGGAGATTTAGTTCCCATCTTTTCTTAAAAAATGATTAATGTTTAGAGCTTGAAGCATGAATTCTTTTATTTTGGATTGCTCGATTATAAACAAACCTCTCTGCTTTTCTTCGATAAAAGAGAGAGGTTTGTTTATTTAGATTTATCAAACTCAGTCTGTTAATTAAAGTTATACATAAATTAGACAGAAAAAATTCAAGTAAAACAGCTAGGCAAACGTGATTATAGATAAGACTTAGCAATAATAAAAGTAACTAAAAGTTGTTTATACATCAAATAGTTATTCTCATGGCTTACACAGCAAATAACCTATCTGTTTCTAACGGCTTTCGTCAAGTTTACTTAATGCAAATGCCATCTCATTTTACTGCTCTAGAAGTTAGAGATTTTGAGCAGCAATTTCAAGAAATTTGTCAACCTAGTTCTGCTGTGCAAACAATAATTTGTGATTTTGCTCAAACCATTTTTCTGGATACTAGTGGCTTAGCTAGTCTTTGCCAAATCTTTAAATTAGCTCAGAAGCAAGATATTAATTTAGCTTTTTCGAGTTTTTCTCCTCAGATAAAAATGATTTTGTCTTTATCTGGGTTGGATAGATTATTTCTAATTGATATTTATACGGAAAAAATTAATGTAAGTAATAATTGATAGTCTAAAAAATTAATTAGTAATCAAAGTATTCAAACAAGAATAATTATGTAACTGAGATAATAATCAATCCCCCAAAAATAATAGAAACTATTTTGCACAGTATGTAAGATAACTACAATCAGAATATATAAAATAGAAAAAAATATTTATTGATAAATTCTGTTTTTGACAAAAATAGTTATAGATTATTCGATCTGTGACTATTTTTTTGTTTGCTCATCCTAGACAAAATGTAAATAAAAATATACTTAGTTTTAAAGAAAACTTAAAACTAGAAAACCGAAATATTACTCTTTATTTATAGTCAAAAAAGAAGCTATAAAGATAATTAAGAATACATTGGCATTTGTAATTTTTAAAAATATTTATTGTTAATTAAAGGAGTAAAAATATTATGTCTGGAAAAAACTATCAAATTGATTTTAGTGCTGCCGATCCCGTTCTTTATTCACGTCTTTTATTTGACCAAATTGATACTTTACCTAGTGGTCGCGATAGCGATCCTCTCAGTGGTGCAGCAGATAGTACTAGTGTTGAGTCTCTAGCACCAGAATATTTAGCATTAGGACAGATCGTTCCTTTTGAATTCCGCATCTCAGTGGATAATGCAGGTACTGTGAATGGGGATACTATTACTGTTACTGCGGGTTGGGAAACTGTAACTACTAATGGTGGTTTATTTGGCTACGATGGTAATTTGGGTGTAATTGCAGCCTTTGTCGATTCCAGCGATCCTAGTGCTAGTGGGGATACAGATGCTACTGTAAGTGATTTTTCCTGGACTTTAGTTGGTACAGAAATACAAGGAACTTTTGATATAACTAATCTCGATCCAGGGGAAGAAATTGTTTTAGAAGCTTGGCTTGTTTTGCAAGACGAAATTCCCGAAGGAACTGCAGGTAATGTGCAATCGAGATTAATTAGTGCAGAGACTTCAGGGACAACTGAAGCTGGAGATACAATTAGTACTGGTAATCAAACTATTCCTTTACTACGAGTTAAAGAGTTTTTCACTACTCAAGCAGACCTTTCTGTTGTTACCAGCGATAGCGATATCATCACTGCTGGAGATGATTCCGCCCAAGTCAATGTTGGCGAGCAGTTTACCTACACAATTGTTGCTACAAATAATTCTGATGCAGTTGCTAACCAAGTTTTAGTTACAGATAACCTCGATCCTAATGTCAAATTTATCAGTGCTGAGGTTATTGACAGTGAAGGAACAATTACCACTGTTAGCCATGACGGTTCTACTAGTGGTGGAACTTTAACTGGAGATTTAGGATTCCTCAATCCTAGAGAAGAAGTAACCATAGAAGTTACTGTCGAAGTTTTAGAAACTGCCCCCACAGACGGAATTGACGATCTGAGCAATACTATTACTATTACTTCAATTACTGACGATCCTAACACCAGTAATAATACCGATACAGAACTAACCGATGTTATTAATAATTCAGTAGCGATCGATAATAGCAATAATACATCGGGAGTTTTTAAAGTCGGTGAAACTGGAACAATCAGCTTTGACTATCTCTACGACGGCGGTTGGTTCCAAGGAGAATTAGCAGTTTTCAGCCTTCAAGGGATGGAAAGTTATGAAGCAGGTTCTCAGGAATTTATGGTTGAGGCAGCACGCAGAGCTTTAACTAATTCCCAAGAAGGTCGTATTCTGCTTCAAGACCGACAACAAGGAGCTAAATTTAGTGAAGATTTAGCCTGGGAAAATAACTTTAATGCTGGAGAATATCAAGGAGTCAAAACCTTTGATATGACTGCGGGGGATGAATTAGCTTTCATGCTCGTGCAGCATACTACTGTTCAAGACATATACCAAAATCCTAACAATATTTCTAAGTGGGGTAAACTACCCATTTTCTCTATCCCAGAAGCTAATCCTTTTGGTACAGCACCCAATCAGGTTGTGGCAGTGGATAATAATGGCACTCTAGCATTTGAAGATGTGCGGATCGACCAAGGAAAATCTGACCAAGATTATAACGATGTTGTTGTCCAAGTTCGTGGGTTAGAAGGCAATGTCGCTACTATGGACGAAAATGTTAACCCCAATCGCGACTGGCGTACTACAGAAACAGGACAAGCATTACTAGAATATGCAGACCGTCCTATCTTTAGTGAGGGAGTATTTGAAGTTGGCGAAACGGGAGAAATAACCTTTGATTTTCTTTTTGATGGAGGTTGGTTCCAAGGAGAATTGGCAGTTTTCAATCTGCAAGGCATGGGGAATTATGAGGTTGGTTCTCAAGCTTTTATTCAAGAGGCAGCAAACCGCGCTCTCAGTAATTCTGACTTAGGTTATATTCTCGCCCAAGACAAAATTGAAGGGGCGCGTTTTAGTAAAAATTTAGCCTGGGAAAGAAATTTTAATGCTGGCGAATACCAGGGTATCAAAACTTTCGCTATGAATCCTGGAGATGAGTTTGCGCTTATGCTCATCCAACATACCTCTGTCCAAGAAATAGCTGACGATCCTTCTAAAGTTGGACAATGGGGTAAAAGAGCTTTATTTTCAATCCCAGAAGCCAATCCTGGTGGCGAATCCCAAGGTCAAATCGTAGATATTAATGGCAATGGTGCTTTTGCCATGGAAGACCTAGCTCTCAATGGAAATGATTCTGACAGAGATTATAATGATATGGTTTTCCAAATTAAGGGGGCAGACGCTACAGTTGCATCGATCGAGCAATTTTCTAATCCCGATCGCGATTGGCTAACAACAGCAGTAGGCGAAGAACTCCTTGAATATGCCAACCGAGCAGTTTTTGATGAGGGCGTTTTTCAAGTAGGTGAATCTGGTCAAGTAATCATCGATTTTCTCTACGATGGTGGTTGGTATCAGGGTGCAGAAGTAGGTATCTTTAGTCTTGCTGGGATGGATATGTACGAAACGGGTTCGGAAGCTTTCATTCAAGAAGCGCTCGAGCGGGCAACCAGTAACACTAACCAGGGTTATGTAGTAGTTCAAGATACTAACGAAGGAGCTAAATTTAGTGACGATCCTCTCTGGGAAGGTAATTACAATAATGGAGAGTATCAAGGAAGACAAACTTTCCTGATGAATCCTGGAGATACTTTTGGTCTAGTTCTCGTTCCCGATGGCACTTTAGATGAAGCTCTTTCTGCTCCTGATTGGGCAGTCAAAAAAGACCCCCTCTTCTCCATGTCCGCTGCTAATCTTGATGACCAGATCCAATTCGCAGATATTTTTACTGGTGCAGAAGGTACAATTGTTGGCTTTGAAGATGTCCGTCTCGATCTTGACTCCAATACAGACTATAACGATGCTGTTTTAGCTATTGAAGGGGTACAAAGAATCGGTCTTACTGATATTGAAGATGTCATTTCTACTAATCGTAATTGGCTAGATACAGAAGTAGGTCAAGAAATTATTGGCTATTTTGATTCAGAGTTAATTTAAATTAGCTTTTAGCTTTTTAGGATTAAGTTATTGAATCTACTAATAATTAATCGATAAAAATAGAGCGATCGCGGGTAAGAATAAAGCCGAGCGATCGCTTTATTGTTATTTTACTTTTCCACTTAATATTCAAGCAAATTATTTACTAAAAATAAATAATAAAAATGGTATTTCTCCTCAAGATAAAACTATCAATCTCTCAGAAAATATTAATCAGCAGCGAATGAATAAAAGAAATAAGGTAATAAGAAAAGTATGGATATCTCAACTAATTTAGATAATTCTCAATTTCAAATAATAGGAACAACAATTTACGACCCCAATGGACAAGAATTTATCATTAAAGGAACTAATATGTTCACTTGGGAAGGAATTAATAATGTAGATAATTATCTCAATACTTGGGATTTTAATACTATTAGAGTTCCCAATTATTTGTTAGGTAGTTACGATCAACCTCATCCCGCAGAAGATGGTTATGGAACTAACCATAAAATTGTTGATGCTTATACTAGCCAAGGTGCAGTAGTAATTTTTGATGCCCACGATCTCATTGGCGGTTATTACGAAAATACAGAATGGGAAATTCTCAAAGACTACTGGCGCGATATGGCACAAGAGTTTAAAGATAATTCTAATGTTTGGTTTAACCTCCACAATGAACCAGGTAACGATACAGCTAATCCAGAACAATGGGTAAATTATCATCGCGAACTAATTGATATTATTCGTGCTGAAGGTGCTAACAATCTGATTGTTATTGATGGAGAAGCCTGGGGACAAGACTATCACACCCAGACGATCGCGAGCCATGCCAGTGAAATTATGGCAGGTAATGAAAATATTCTGTTTTCTATACATGTTTATGAACAGTGGAATAGCAACGATATTGCTGCTTATTTTGATACTCTCCACAGTCAAAATATTCCCTTTATTATCGGCGAATATGGTTCGGAAAATAATGGACAAAGTACTTTACCTGCAACTCAGCAGATGCTACAAGCTGCTCAAGAGAGAGAAATAGGGCGTATTGTTTGGGCAGCCAAAGCAGATGATAACAACGACTTGACTACCGCAACAGGAGGACACGCAGAATATTTTTATGGTACAAATACTGATATCCTTACCGATTTAGGTGCGCTCGTCTGGAATGATACGCAAAGAACAGAAGATTTAGAACAATTAGATGGTTACGGAGGGAATAATAATAATCATACTTTCACCAATGGTGTTTTTGAAGTAGATGCTACTGGTCAAATTCAATTTGACTTCCTGTTTGATGGGGGTTGGTTTCAAGGAGAACTAGCAGTTTTCAGTTTAGAAGGAATGGAAACCTATACTCCTGGTTCAATTGAGTTTATCCAAGAAGCAGCAACTCGCGCCCTCGCCAACTCCGAACAAGGACATATTGTCCTCCAAGATTCTACGGAAGGAGCGCGTTTTAGTGGTTTACTTCCTTGGGAAAACGATTTTAATGCTGGTGAGTATCTTGGTCAAAAAACCTTCAATATGCCTGAAGGGACTCGCTTTGCTTTTATGTTAATTCAGGATACGACGGTTCAGGAGATTGCCAATAATCCCAGTCAAATCTGGCAGGATGGTAAATTACCAATCTTTTCTATTCCTGAAGCTAATCCTGGTACAGCAGCAGAACAGATAGTTGCTGTAGATAATAATGGTACTTTTGCTTTTGAAGATGTACGTGTCGATTGGGGTGATGGGGATAAGGATTATAACGATGTTGTCTTCCAACTACAAGGAGCGAGTAGTGTAGTTCCATCGATGGATGAGTTGGTAAATCCTGAAAAAGACTGGCGCACAACGGAAGTAGGACAAAATATATTAGAATATGCTGCTAATACTGTACAGAATGATAGTGATAAGGGTACTTTTGTTGTCAATTCCACTGGTCAAGTTCAGTTTGACTTCCTGTTTGATGGGGGTTGGTTTCAAGGAGAACTAGCAGTTTTCAGCTTAGACGGGATGGATGCTTATGTTCCTGGCTCAACTGAATTTATTCAAGCAGCAGCATCAAGAGCTTTAACTAACTCGGAACAAGGGCATATTTTGTTGCGCGATCGCACAGAAGGAGCGCGTTTTGGTAGCCCTCTACCCTGGGAAAAAGATTTTAATGCTGGCGAATATCTAGGTCAAAAAGTATTTACCATGACTCCAGGCGATCGCTTTGCCTTTATGTTAATTCAACATACTACCGTGCAAGAAATTGCTGACAATCCAGGAAATATTTGGCAATGGGGGAAACTACCGATCTTCTCTATGGCTGAGGCTAATCCTAATGGTACTGGTGAAGGACAAATGGTAGCTGTTGATGAACACGGTACTTTTGCTTTTGAGGATGTCCGTGTTGACTGGGGGGATGCAGACGGAGACTATAACGATATTGTTTTTCAAATTAAAGGAGCAGATGGTTTTGCTGACTCTATGGATGAGTTAGTTAATTCAGATAGAGACTGGCGTAATACCGCAGTAGGGCAAGAATTATTAGCCTATGCTGCGAGTACTTCTTTTAATGGTAATACCGTGCTTGCCTTAGAGTCTAGTCAAACTACCCAGACAAGTAGTAGAACCAGTTTTGCTGATTCAACTTTAACTACTCAAGAAAAATCATCAACTACTACCAATAGTACTGCTTTGACTATAGAAAGCGATAACAACTATCAAATTTTTCAAGGCGGAGAAAAAAATGACACTTTTAGAGGTAGTAAAGAAAACGATATTGCTTACGGCGGTTTAGGAAACGATCGACTGTTGGGAAGAAATAATGATGATATGCTCTTTGGTGATGAGGGTAACGATCTATTATCTGGCGGTCGAGGAAATGACATTTTAGTTGGTGGCTTAGGTAACGATACCTTAAAAGGTGGTGACGGTAGCGATCTATTTGTTTTAGCTAACGACGGCGGAGTCGATCTTATTGAAGACTTTGAAATTGGTCAAGATGTAATTCAACTATCGGGTAGCTTACAATTTGAAGACCTAACAATCGCTCAAGGAAGCGGAGTAAACAGCAATGATGTGATGATTAGTATTATTGAAACCAACCAATTGCTAGCTATTATTAATGATATTAATTCAGAAGATTTCACTGTTGTAGATTTCATCTAGTTTGAATTTTTGCTTCTTTTCTTCTTCATGTTTTTTACTCTCTATTGTGTTGATTATTAAGGTCAAAAAAAATGATGATTTAACCTTCAATAATTAAGAATAAAAATAGCCAATTAGTAGGCAAAATTTAATTTCCTGGTTAGATTAGATAAAAGAATTTAACCAGGATTTTAGTATATAGATGAAATCGATTAACATTTTAATTGTTGAAGACGAAAAAGTTTCTGCGGAAACTTTAGCACTTAATTTAAAGCGTTATGAATATAAAGTTTTAGGAATAGTGAATTCAGGAATCCAAGCCATTGAAAAAGTGGCAGAAACCCAACCTGATTTGATACTAATGGATATAGTATTGAAAGGTACAATAGATGGTATTGTTACCAGCAAAAAAATTCAAGCTACTTACAATATTCCCATTATTTATCTTAGTTCTTGTTCCGATCGCGATACACTCAAAAGAGCCAGGGAAACTAAGCCAAAAGGCTATCTGATCAAGCCTTATAAGTTTGAAGATTTAAAAGCCACAATTGAAACTATTTTGCAACATCAAGATCCCATCAAATCTAATTTGAAGCGAATCAATCGCAAAGTCAAACTTGCTAGTTTTAAGGTTAAACAAATTGCTCATCAAAATTTTTATTTACCATCTTTGAGCGATCGCGATCGCTCGATTGAAAGAGCCAAATATCGCGATCGCTTACCTCAATTGTCTCAAGACGATACTGACATCGTTTCCAATTTAAAAAAAGAAGGAGTTTATATCACTTCTTTGCCTGAATTAGGATTACCTCACACCAAAAGATTAATCAAGGAATTAATCTTGCTACATCCCCATCTTTATACTCTTTCTAATCTGAAAAATTGGCGGGAAGGTATTCCTGGGTTACGTAAATTCTTGCATACGGAAATTTTGCTGTGGGGGTTAGGAGAAAGACTGCTAGATATAGTCGAAAACTATATTGGTTTACCTCTGCTCTTTCACGGTGTCGATCTCCGCCGAGATGCTGCG
The DNA here is from genome assembly GCA_030065155.1 of Xenococcaceae cyanobacterium MO_188.B29. GTDB lineage: Bacteria > Cyanobacteriota > Cyanobacteriia > Cyanobacteriales > Xenococcaceae > JASJDJ01. Next base: position 6,514 of record JASJDI010000123.1, on the reverse strand, counting down.
GATGCTCCCATAACAGATGCTAGACAATGGCATAGAGATATTGACGACGAGCGAATGGTTAAAGTTATTGTCTATCTTAACAACGTAGGACGGACTGGAGGTCCTTTTGAGTATATACCCCGCTCCTTCACCAAAGAAGTTGCTATCTCTTTAGGTTATACATCAGGATTTGTTTCCGAGCAAGCGATCGCTAAAGTTGTTCCACCTCAAAATTGGCAAACTTGTACTGCTAAAGCAGGAAGTATCATCATTACCGATCCTTGCAATGTTTTCCATCGGGCAAAGCCAGCCAAACGCAATCGCTATTCAATTACTTTTGGCTATACTTCCAGAATTCCCAAACTGTATTTAAGTGAATTTCAACTATCTCCTCAAGAATGGAATCGAATAACTCCCCAGTTGAGTAAACGTCAAATTGCTTGTTTGCGGAGAAGTAAATTGTAATTTAATTGACACGATCGTTGTTGAGTTTTCCTTCTATTACTTTAGTTAAAAACACCCATCTCAAAACTTGGTGTCTAAAGCTATGTTCGTAAGATAAATTCTTTTTTTATTTTCAATTAATAAAATAACATTTATATGGTTAAATAAATGAAAATTACTAAACTATTCTTCTTGACAATATTTTCGACTATATTAATATCAATTTTAAATTCGCCAAAGACATTAGCTCATGAATATTGTGAATCTTATCTAGATTGCCATCAAAAACCAGAAGACTTAGAAAAAGTTGATTATTGGACAAACTATTTTTTCAAATTATTACGTCCAGAAATGCGTAATAAAAAAGTGAGAATTCATCATACTCTCTATCGTCGCGAACGAGCAGAAATCAGACGAGTAATTAACAAAGTTATTCATCAAAGTTGTCAACGACCCCATATTAATCACTATTACTTATTATCGGAACAAGAAAGAGATAGAGAAAAAAGGGAACGCTGGCAACGTTTTAGTCGGCGAGAAAGACTAAGAGATAAACTGCAAGATAATCGGGATTCTTATTGGCATCGCTATTACTACTATGACGATGAATTATTGTGGGACGAAGAATTATGGGATGAAGGTTACTACTGGCGACGTACTGATGATTACTTTTTTGAGGGTTTATATCGTGAATTAACCGATGCTGTCTTTTACGCTCGTCACCCTGAATTATCCCACCATATTTCTAGAAGAGATACTATGAATTGGTCTGGAGAGTGGTCATTTATTCGTCAACATTTTGCTGATTTTGAACAGGAAAAATTCTTAAAACAGCATTTAATTCCTGTCTGCGATCGCTAGATAAGAAAAAATTAGATAATTGATATTTTGCAGTAATTCTTAAATTGGCGATCGCCCTACAAAAAAACCCAGTCACAATTACTTGTAGCTGGGATTCACTATTAATCAATTAATCAATATGACTATTGATTTGTTTCCTTGGAAGACTATGCAGTAGCTTCACCGATATTAACTTTCACTACTTTATTTTTTTCTTCTTCAGACTTGGGTAGAGTTAAATTGAGGATACCATCTTTGTATTCTGCGGTAACATTGGTGTTTTGAATGCGTGCGGGTAGAGGAATTACTCTTTGGAATTTACCGTATCTAAATTCAGAGCGAGTTCTACCTTTTTCTTCAGTTTTGGTTTCTTCTTTGCGTTCACCAGAAATAGCTACCCTATCTGCCATTACTTGAATGTCTAAATCTTTGGCTTCCATACCAGGAACTTCCAATTTTAGATGTAAAGCATCATCGGTTTCAGTTAGTTCCGCAGCGGGGATTTTTGATAAATTACCAAAGTCATCCCAATTAGCAGGGGTTAAAGCATCATCAAATAAACGATTTAATTGGCGTTGTAAAGAATTCATTTCTTGCCAGGGATTGTAACGTACTAATGCCATATTCGTGTCTCCTTTGATTAACAAATTATTGGCTGGTTAACTTAAAGTTTCAATTTATTTGTTTTGTTATTTTTATAATAATCAAGCAATAAAAGATTAGTTAGTGTGGCTTGCCTCCCATATTTAGTCTGGTTTACTGCCCGAACCAATTAAATCTATTTTTGTAGAGAAAACTGTACCAAATAATGTTCGGTTCTGGAAGTTTAGTTATCTGTTAGCCTAAAAATCTAATCCCATACTCTGTATCAAAATTACTATCTTTTTAGACTTCGTAAGTTAGATGAAAAATATTATTTTTAGAAGAAAATTGGGAACTCTATAAACATCGAACATTGACCGGGGAACGCCGGTCACCGCAGCACGAAGTTGCGGGGGTGAGGCAGTGTGATCTTGGTGGTTTCCCCAAGGAACAACTGCCGAAAGGGTTTCCCGACTTGAGCAAACTTCGTAAGAAGGCACCGTCGTTGTACGGTTAAACAGTTGCGGTGGTGAGGTAGTGCGGTCTTGGGGGTCTCCCCCATGAGCAACTACCGAAAGGGTTTCCCGACTTGAGCAAAGCGCACCGCCCGCGCTGAGGTCTCCTCAGCGTATAGGACGGAGCAAGAACTGTTGAACCCGAAGGGCGGTGTAACGGTGACCGCGATTACACATTTAATAAATGGTAAATACTAAATGGTACATGAAACGACTCTGCCCAATTTTCTAATTATTGGTGCTGCTAAGGCGGGGACTACTGCTTTACATGAATATCTTCAGCAGCATCCGCAAATTTACATGACTCCCACTAAGGAAACTAATTTTTTTGCTTTTGCAGGGGAGGAGATTGATTTTCAGGGTCCTGGAGACGAGGCTTTAAAGGATTTTTCGATTACAGACTGGGAAACCTATCAAGCCCAATTTGCACAAGTTACAACAGAAAAAGCGATCGGCGAAGCTTGTCCTTCCTATCTTTATTATCCTCAAGCAGCAACCAGAATTAAACAATATCTTCCCGATACCCGTTTAATTGTTATTCTGCGTCATCCCATTACTAGAGCCTATGCTAATTTCTTACATATAGTCAGAGACGATCGCGAACCTTGTCAAGATTTTGCTTTAGCCCTACAAGATGAACCTAACAGAATTGCTAATAATTGGGAATGGTTTTGGCATTATATTCAAATTGGTTTTTATGGGAAGCAATTGCAACATTACTATGAAATATTTTCTTCCAGTCAGATAAAAGTTTATTTATACGAAGATTTAAAAGAAAACGAGATCGCAACCTTACAAGATATTTTTCGTTGGTTAGAAGTAGATGATAGTTTTGTTCCCGATATGGCTTTACGTCCCAATAAATCAGGAATGCCCAAAAATAAATTACTCCATCAAATTTTAACTAAACCTAATCCTCTTAAAACTTTACTTAAACCTCTCTTTCCTGCAAAAATTCGCCAAAAAATTCAACATCAAAATCTCAATACTCCTCAAATATCTTCAGAAGTTAGACAGCAACTACTGGATTTATATCGTCCAGATATTTTACAGTGTCAAGATTTGATCGATCGCGATCTCTCCGCTTGGTTAACAGTAACTAATAACTAATAACTAATAATAATTTTTAAAATAGGATTGCAAGAGGATGAAACCGATAGTTTGGCATTTAATTGGGGATAAACGAGCGGGAGGCTCTAATCGTCTTGTTAAACAGTTGATTAGTTCGTCACTAGAAAAACAATTTGATTTCGCCGTATTTCGTCTAGAAGAAGCAAAAGCCAAGTTAAAATATTCTTCTCCCGATGTCATTATTTTTCACTATCCCTGTGCTTGGAAATATCTGGCTGATTTATGGTTACTGAGACAACATAGCCAACTCTATATTTACGATCATCATTATTGCCAGGGATTTGAACAGCATCAAGTTACTTCCAAATATCGCTTTCGTTTAATGCTGCGATTAGCTTATGGTTTAGCGGATGGAGTGGTAAGTATTTCCAACGCTCAACGAAACTGGATGTTAAATCATAAATTAGTTAAACCTAATAAAGTGAGGACAATTTATTCTGCCTCTCCCATCGATATACTATTAACAATTCCTGCTAAAGATCCTAGTATTCCTTTAAAAATCGGTGCTTATGGTCGCTTTGCTCCCCAAAAAGGCTTCGATCTCTTGTTACCCGCTTTTGAATCCTTACCAGGCGAAAAGTTTCAACTATCTTTAGGTGGTTACGGACAAGACGAACAGTTAATTAAAGATTTAGCAAGAGATTTACCCCACGTTAAGTTACTTGGTGCAATAGAAGATGTACCAGCCTTTTTAGCCGACTGTGATGTTATTGTAATTCCTTCCCGTTGGGAACCTTGGGGATTGGTATGTTTAGAAGCCAAAGCAGCAGGTAAACCTGTAGTGGTATTTGCTGTTGATGGCTTGAGGGAGCAAGTAAGACTGGGAGATGGAGAGATGGGGAGATGGGGAGATAGGGAAGATGGGGAGACTGGAAGAGATAGATTTGAGATCGGTGATTGTGGGTTATTGGTATCTCCCAACAATATACAACAGTTAACCAAGGCGATCTCATCTTTACCTGAACAGAATTTAACCGCCTGGGGAGAAGCGGGAAGGACATCGGTAGTTAACGCTTGGACAGAATTTTTGCATAGTTGGGAACTATTTTTAGGAGAAATAACAGCGTGAAAGCAATCTGGAGCAAATTTAGCCAGCGACTAAAAAAAGCTGATAGTCCTTTTACCCGCAATTTGGGATGGTTGGGGCTATCTGGGGCGGTAATTCGGGTGACGCGGTTGCTAACTACTATTGTCTTAGCGCGGTTTCTCACTTCTCACGATTACGGCTTAGTAGCGATCGTTTTAACTGTCAATGATATCGTGCGTGTCTTTACCCGCAATGGTATTGGCACTCGTCTGATTCAAGCCAAAGCAGAAGATATATCACAACTAGCACAGTCAGCATATTGGCTTAATTGGGCAATCTCTATTGGTTTATTCATAATTCAATGTCTAGTAGCATTTCCCCTTGCTTGGTTTTACCGCGATGAACAGTTAATTTTACCTATATGTGCAATGGCAGTAAGTTTATTGTTGCTGCCTCATGGTTTAGTGCAAGCAGCCCTAATTCAACGAGAAAACCGCCTCAAAGCGATCGCTTTAGTGGAAATGATCCAATTTTCTACCGATAATATACTATCTTTGATATTTGCGATCGCAGGTTGGGGAATGTGGGCAATTATCCTCCCTAAGTTACTAGTTCCACCAATTTGGGTCTATATCATGCTCAAAAATCACTCTTGGCGACCAAAACTCAAATTTACTACTGTTAGCTGGGGCGATCTACTTCGTTTTGGACGCAATGTTTTGGGAGTGGAATTATTAAATAACTTACGGGGTAATTTAGATTATTTAATTGTCGGGCGTTTTCTCAGCATCGAAGCTTTAGGCATCTATTATTTTGCTTTTAATGCAGGTTTAGGTATTAGTTTGGGAATCATTACCTCCATCAAATCAGCATTACTTCCCCATCTCTGCGATGCTCGCGCTAATTTAACTCAATTCAAACAAAGATATTACAGCAGCCTGAAAACCATCTCTCTTATTATTCTTCCTTTAGTAATCTTACAATCCAGCCTCGCCCCTATCTACGTACCTATAGTTTTCGGCGAAAAATGGATTCCCGCCATTCCCGTACTAATATTAATTTGCCTATCCGCAATTCCTCGTCCTTTTGCAGACTCCGCTTCTCAACTATTAGTAGCTGTCGATAAACCTCAAATCGATTTACTCTGGAATGTTATCTTTACCGTCTTATTTAGCATTGCTTTATTAATTGGCGTGCAGTGGCAAAGTATCGGTGTCGCAACTACGGTGTTGTTAATTCATGCTGTTTGTCTGCCTTTGTTTGCTATTTGGGCAACCCAGTATGTGTTTAAAAGATTGTCTGTGGTAGAGCGATCGGCGGTAGAGTAAAATTATACAATTTTGTTAATAGTTAAGGGCAAATGAGAACAAACTTATATTTGTTGATCTTTAATGAATACACAAAGAAAAATCATAAATTTGCTCAATCAAATTTTTGTCTACCATAATATTAAATACAATAAATTCTGAAATATGGTAACTCAAATAGAAATCACTAATGAAAAGAAAGAAGCTGCTGAAGCAGAAATTCGCTACCAAAGAAAACCCGTTGACTACAATACATTAGAATATCCGATTGAAATATTAGTTCAGAAATATTTAGATGGAATAGACGAAGATGAGAATGAATTATTTATCCCAGATTACCAGAGAGAAATGGCTTGGGATGAAGATAGACAATCAAAATTTATTGAATCTGTACTTTTAGGTTTACCTTTACCTTATATTTTCGTTGCTGATATATCCGAATCGGAAGATTTGGCACGTTTAGAAATTATTGACGGTACACAAAGGATTCGTACTTTAGCCAGATTTATTAAAAATGAATTGAAATTAAATAATCTTGAAAAATTAGCAAGTCTTAATGGTTTTACTTTCAAAGACTTACCACTATCGCGTCAGAGACGTTTTCAAAGAAATACCATTAGAATGATTCAGCTAACAGAAGAAGCAGACGAAGAAGTAAGAAGAGATCTTTTTGAAAGAATTAATACTGG
>JASJDI010000122.1 GCA_030065155.1 Xenococcaceae cyanobacterium MO_188.B29 | reverse complement strand
CTAAGCGGGGGAGGTTTATGACTGCCAATGGAGTTAAACATAGTGAACTACGTCAGCTAGTTCGTACCCAATTAGAACTATTACTAAATCAGGGAAATTTAGAGGGAGCAAAAGCTCTTTTAGTTCCTGTACAACCCGTGGATATTGCAGAAGCGATCGAAGGGTTGCCAGAATCAATGCAAGTAATTGCTTTTCGTCTACTCTCTAAGGCGGAGGCGATCGAAGTTTATGAACACTTGGATTCTACTATTCAGCAAGCCTTAATTCAAGAATTTAAACGTCAGGAAGTACTGGATATTGTCGATAAGATGTCTCCTGACGATCGCGCTAAATTGTTTGATGAACTACCAGCTAAAATAGTTCGTCGTCTCTTAGCACAACTTAGCCCAGGAGAACGTCAGGCTACCGCATTACTATTGGGCTACGAAGAGGATACGGCAGGGCGAATTATGACCCCCGAGTATATCTCTTTAAAAGAGACTTTAACTGTAAGTCAAACCCTAGAAAAAATTCGTAGTTTAGCGAATGCTTCTGAAATTATCTATTATTTATATGTTATCGATGCTTCTCGTCATCTTAAGGGGATCGTCTCTCTCCGAGATTTAGTTATTTCTTCTCCTGATACACCCCTAAGTGAGATTATGACTCGTGATGTGGTATCAGTGCATACAGACACCGATCAAGAAGAGGTAGCTCGTACTATTCAACGCTATGATTTACTAGCCATACCGATCGTCGATCGAGAAGCTCGTCTGGTAGGAGTAGTTACTGTAGATGATGTTATTGATATCTTAGAACAAGAAGCTACAGAAGATATTTATGCTTTAGGGGGCGTACAGTCTGATGGTGACAATTATTTCCAAACTAATTTAATTACTGTTGCCCGCAGAAGAGTGGTTTGGTTATTTGTCTTATTATTAACAAATACAGTTACTGGTACTATTATTCGTTCTCAAGAAAATCTTTTACAGCAAGTAGTTACCCTAGCAGCCTTTATTCCTCTCTTAACAGGTACAGGGGGTAACGTGGGAGCGCAATCTTCTACAGTGGTTATTCGGGGCTTAAACACTGAAGAAATTACTGATATGGGTCCTGGAAAAGTAGTTTTCCGTGAAGCTTTAGCAGGAATACTTTTAGGTACTATCTTAGGTGTTATGGCAACAGTTTGGGCTTATTGGTTACAAGGAAATTTATTTGTGGCTATATCTGTGGGTATTAGTTTAATCGCGATCGCTCTTCTTGCTTCTGTAGCTGGCTCTGCATTACCTTTTCTGTTTCGCTCTTTAGGACTCGATCCTGCTTTAATGTCTGCTCCTTTTATTACTACTGTTGTCGATGTTGTAGGAGTCTTAATTTATTTCAATATCGCCAAACTAATTTTAGATTTGTAATAAATTCTGGTTGCAAGCTTGTTTCTATAATTTGATTAGACCTCTTGCAAAAATAAATTTAAAATCAAAACTAATAGCTTCTGCCTTCTGCCCTCTGCCTCCTGCCTACACTCAACCAGGATTTTGGAGACTTATGCAAGAGGTCTATTGAGTAGTTGTTGGTTTTATGATTATTGCTTTGAAAACTTAGATATAGGGCTAGCAGTATGACAACAAATCAAGGTCAAGTAATTTCTATTCGCGGAAGTGTAGTTGATGTTTCATTTTCTCATTCATTACCAGCAGTTAACAGTTTATTAATAGCAGGAGAAAATAAGCGGGTAGCCCTGGAGGTGATGACTTATCTGAGTGGGGAATTAGTCAGAACGATCGCCCTAACTCCTACCCAAGGATTAGCGAGGGGCTCAATTGTCAATAATACTGGTCATCCCCTGCAAGTTCCTGTGGGAGATGCTCTATTAGGAAGGATGTTTAATGTTTTTGGCGAGGCGATCGATGGTAAAGAACAATTATCAGCTAGCATAATGCGATCACTTCATGCTTCACCTGTTCCTTTAAGCGATCGCACTACCACTACAGATATATTTTTAACAGGTATAAAAGCGATCGACGTTCTCGCACCTCTAGAAAAAGGAGGAAAAGCAGGATTATTTGGCGGTGCGGGGGTAGGTAAAACGGTTTTAATTACAGAGTTAATTCATAATGTTGTCAGTCGCTACGAGGGAGTAAGTATTTTCTGCGGGATTGGCGAGCGATCGCGGGAAGGAGAAGAACTGTATCGGGAGATGGAAGAGGCAGGAGTATTAAATAACACTGTTATGGTATTCGGACAGATGAACGAATCACCAGGAGTGCGCTTTCGTGTCGGACACGCTGCCTTAACTATGGCGGAATATTTCCGCGATGATTTACACAAGGATGTTCTGTTAACCATCGATAATATTTTTCGTTTTATACAGGCAGGTTCAGAGGTTTCTGGGTTGATGGGACAATTACCTTCTAGGGTTGGTTATCAGCCTACATTAGCCACAGAATTAGCGGAATTGGAAGAACGAATCTGTAATACCGCATCGGGTTCAATTACATCGATTCAAGCTGTCTATGTTCCCGCTGATGACTTTACCGATCCTGCTGCGGTACATACTTTTTCCCATCTTTCTGCTTCCATTGTTTTATCTCGTAAAAGAGTAAGCCAGGGGTTATATCCCGCGATCGATCCTTTACAGTCAGATTCTAAGATGTTAACTCCTCAAGTAGTTGGCGATCGTCATTATCGAATTGCCCAAGCAGTACGTCAAACCCTAGCTAACTACGAAGAATTAAAAGATATTATTGCCATGTTGGGACTAGAAGAATTAGCCCAAAGCGAACGCCAAATAGTATATCGCGCCCGCAGATTAGAAAGATTCCTCACACAGCCCTTTTTTACTACCGAACAGTTTACAGGGTTAGAAGGAAAGATGGTTAAGTTAGAGGATGCTTTGGATGGATGCGATCGTATTTTGAATGATGAGTTTTCCGCTCGTCCCGAACAGTCTCTCTATATGATTGGCGATGTAGGTGAGATCGATCGATCTAAACACTGAGAGTATAGCTGGTAGTTATAACTTATTCTTGATGGATACTAGCTACTAGCTCTTCCCGCATGTGAATAAATTCTGGTGTAACTCGCAAACTAGCAGCAGATTGCTCTTTCAATCCGTGAGCAAAAGGATTATCTATAATCTTGAAAATTCTTCCAGGAGATGCGTGCATAATAACAATGCGAGTAGATAAAAGCAAAGCTTCTTCAACATCGTGAGTAATAAAAAAAATCGTTTTTTGGGTGCGTTCCCAGATATCCTGTAAGTGGCTTTGCATCGACTCACGAGTTAGAGCATCTAAAGCCCCAAAAGGTTCATCCATCAAGACTATTTTAGGGTCTGCTGCTAGGGTACGGGCGATCGCTGCTCGTTGCTTCATTCCTCCTGAAAGTTGATACGGCAATAACTTCGCAGCGTGTACTAACCCTACCATATCCAAATAATAAGCAATCTTTTTTCGGCGATCGAGTTTGGGTACGCCTTGCATTTTAGAACCAAACTCAACGTTTTTCGCAATACTCAGCCAAGGAAACAAATTGGGGTGTTGAAATACCACCCCCACATCTGCATCGGGTTTGCTACGTCGCTTCCCAGAAACAGAAATCGAGCCTGTTGTCGGTGGTTGATATCCTGCCAATACTCGCAATAAAGTGGTTTTACCACACCCAGAAGCCCCCAATACACAGACGAAATCTCCCAAATTCATCTCTAAGTTAATATCTCGTAACACTTCCGTTCGCTCATTTCCAGAACCAAAAGTCACACCAATACCCTCTAGCTGACAGATGATATTTTGTTCGCTCAAACTGCTTTCTCGTGAATATACTTCCATATTTTGATCCTGGTTGACTTAAAACTATAAGTAAAGGGCGAGGAGTAAAAGTGCAGGGGAGCTAATTAACAAAAGAATATTAAAACTAACAACTAATGACTAATAAGCAATCCTATAAGAAATCATTGCGAATTGCCGATTGATATTTTTCCAGCTCGGGGGCGGAGGCTATGGTGTTCTGAGTTACCATAAATTGAGCAGATTCTTTGAGAACTCCAGCAAAATTCCCCACCCGATCGGGCGTGCCTAGATATTGCGCATCTGCTTGTTCTTCTGAAGTCAACCAGATTAATTTATTCATAGCCTGTAAGCTTTCTTCTGGGCTAATACCCAGTTCTGTGGAAATTTTTTCCCCTGCTTCTTCTGGACTTTGACGATAAAAATTCACGGCTTCGTCTAAAACTTCTACATACTTTTTCATCGCCTCGGGATATTGGTCGGCAAACTCTGTGCGTACTACTCCTAAATCTGCTGTGATAACCCCTTGTTCTGCCATATCAGCCGAAGTAACCAAAATTTTACCGCCGTCGTCTATTAGTTTTGGTAAGTTTGGATACCAAATATAACCCCCATCGATATCACCTCGTTGCCAAGCTGCTACTAAGTCTTGAGGCTGCAAATCTAAAATTGTTAATTCGTTTTCGGGGATATTTTCTAATTTCAGCATAGATAATAAAGTAAAGTGACTAGTAGAGCCAAAGGGAACAGCAATTTTTTTACCCCGAATATCATTAATACTGCTGATATTATCTTTGACGGCGAGAGCTTCTGCTTCACCGATTACACTGTGAATAAAATAGGGCTGATAAGGTAGATTTTGCGCAATCCCTACAGCTACTCCCACCGAACCGACTAAGCCAACATCAATTCCACCAGCAGCCATTGCTGTGTTTACATCTCTACCAGAACTAAAACTAATATATTCTACTGTGGTATCGGTAAAAGCATTTTCTGCCAGTCCTAAAGCTTTAGCTAGTAGTTCAGCATTAGCAGATACTTGATAGCCAATGCGAATTGTTTCTGGCATTCCTGCGTCAGATTCAGAAGATTCATTAGTTGAAGTAGTATTTTGCTGATTAGTGCAGCTAGATATAACTAAAGTTCCGCTAAAACCGACTAATCCGAACAGAACATCTCGTCTTTTTAAGCGCATAGCTTGCAAATTTTACTCTTAATTAATGTATAGGGAAATGATACCTTTTATGAGTCATGTCCGATCCAGGGTAGTTGAGTTTTTTGGACCCAACGAATGCAAGCATCGATCGCGATCGCGATTATACCCATAATAATAATGCCCACAAAAATCACATCACTTCTGAGAAACTTGCTGGCATCTAGTACCATCCAGCCGATGCCAGAAACTGCTGCCACCATTTCTGCTGCTACAAGGGTAGTATAAGTAAATCCAATCGCCGTACGCAAGCCTGTAAATAAATCTGGCAAACAAGAAGGGAAAATTACATACACAAATACCTGCCAGGAAGAAGCACCCAAAGACAGAGATGCATTCACTCGATCGCGGGGTATACGCTGCACTCCCGATACGGCTGCGATATATAGGGGTGCAAATGCCCCTAGATAAAGTAAGGCAATTTTCGATGGGTTTTCTATTCCCAACCAAATTACTAACAATGTATAGTACGCCAATGGTGGCAAAGGTCGATAAAATTCAATCAGTGGATCGAGGGCTGCGCGAATCGGTTTAGAAAAACCAGATAACATTCCGAGAGGTATTGCCGTTACTACTGCCAGGAGCAAGGCTAATACTAATCTATACATACTCTCGCCAATATGGAAAATCAACGAGTTCCCTTTATAACCATTTTGCAAAATATCTATAAAAGTATTCCAAACTGCCATCGGTGATGGTAAAAACAGTGGACTAACTAATTCGTTGGCTGTAATCAGTGTCCAAACCACAAATACAATCACCACCGTTGTCAGAGAAATTAGACGCTCTTGAGGTAAGATGTCCTTAAGAGTAAGAGACTTTTTTCGATTTGACTTTACTTTGGGTAGAGAAGAGTGATTTTTTTGTTGCTTATCTTTCAATTCCATAGTTTCAGTGGGCTAATAGTTACTTCTGCATCTTGAGAACCCATTACTCTATATTATGAAAGCGCACTAAGAGAGAGCGTGTGGGCAGAAAAGGATGAAAAGGAAGTTGGGGAGGTAATATTCTTCCTTGTTCCTTTTTTCCTAACTTTTGAGCTTAATGAACTAGTGTTCTAGGCAACTTTTTCTAGAGAAGCTAAAGGTTCGGGAATAGACTCTGAAGGGGCTTGAAATTCTCCTGCGATCACGTACTCCAATCTCAGTTTGAGCCAGGTAATAAATTGAGCATTAGTAGAAATGACTGCTACTGATGGTTGAGGACATTTAGCTTTAATCTCGGTAAATTCTGGTGCTTCTAAAAAAGCAGGTTGCTTGACTAACCAAAAGTCAATCTCTTTTTCTTGCTCTTTATAATTACGAACTCTTTCTTTTAGTACTTCATTAAAAGGTTCTTCTTCAAGTAAAAATTTTTGACTGGCTAAAACGTAATGGTATGTTTGCATTTTTGTTGATTGTTGATTGTTAGGTTTATTTTTACTCTACATTCCTGACTTCTTGACGGACGTTCTATGGAACACCCCTACTGACTTCTGACTTCTTAAAATTCCCCCTTCATTGCTAGTTTCATCTCCCTTACTGCTCTTTCCATGCCTACTAATACTGCTCGACTGATGATAGTATGACCAATATTTAATTCTTCCATACCAGGTATACAAGCAACAGGATAAACATTCCAATAGGTTAAACCATGACCTGCATTAACTCTTAACCCATTATCGATCGCTTGCTCTGTACCTTTAGTTAAAATAGCTAATTCTTGCTGTCTACTAGCTTCGTCTTTAGCCTCGGCGTATTGTCCTGTATGTAATTCTATAAATTTAGCATTTGTTTTGGCAGCAGCTTCAATTTGGGCTTTTTCCGCATCTATAAACCAACTTACTGGAATATCGGCAGCTTGTAATTTTCTGACTACCTCTGAAAAGCGAGCGAAATTAGAGACAATATCGATTCCTCCTTCTGTGGTTACTTCTTCTCGTTTTTCTGGTACCAGAGTAACGTAGTCTGGTTTAATGTCGAGAGCGATCTTTACCATCTCTTCGGTGGGAGCCATTTCCAAGTTTAGATGAGTTCTCACTGTTTGCCGTAATATATGCACATCTCGATCTTGAATATGACGACGATCTTCTCTTAAGTGGACAGTAATACCGTCTGCACCAGCTAACTCTGCTAATACGGCTGCTGCGACAGGATCGGGTTCTACAGTCCGCCTCGCTTGGCGAATAGTGGCTACATGATCTATATTTACTCCCAGAGTTAACAACTTTACCTCTTCTTGTTTGAGTTAAGTTTCAGTCTCTTATCCTATCATTGCCAAGGTAGACAGTTGCAAGTTACTAAGATGAAATAGTTTAATGGTTGGGATTGGTAGTTAGTAGTTAGTAGTTAGTAGTTAGTAGTTCTAACCGCTGCTTCTGACAAGTACACAAGTACACAATTAAATTTGCCCAGGTGCTTATTTTGCCTCCATCCAATTTTTCCCTGCATGAACATCAACTACTAAGGGAACCTTTAACTGCACAGCATTTTCCATAATTGATTTAATTTTTACCTGCAGTTCTTCCCATTCATTATTAGGCATTTCTAAGACTAGTTCATCATGAACTTGCAGTAATAATTGAGCTTGATAATTTTGTAAAACTTGATGCAGCTTTACCATAGCAATTTTAATAATATCGGCACTAGAACCTTGAATAGTGGAATTAGCAGCAGCCCTTAATAATTGAGCATCGCCATAACTATAATCGAGGCTCTCTAGAGCGATATTTTCAGGATTTGTACCTCGTAATTTTCGTAAACTTTCACTGACAAAATTAAAATAGCGTCTTCTACCTAAAATAGTAGTCACAAAACCTTGAGCGATCGCGTCTTTTTTGACTTTTTCTAAATAAGAAAATACTAAAGCATATTTCTGGCGATATTTATCGATAAACTGTTTACCTATTTCTGTACTAAATCCAGATTCACGGGAAAATCTTTGCGCTCCCATGCCATAAATTACCCCAAAATTAATGATCTTACCTAGTCTTCTTTCTTCTGAAGTTATTTGTTCTTTTTCAAATAATAGTTTGGCGGTGACACTGTGAACATCTTGGCTATTTTTATAAGCTTCAAGCAACACAGGTTCTTGACTTAAATGAGCGAGAATTCTTAACTCTATTTGAGAATAGTCTGCTGCTACCAGTAACCAGTCTGACTGGGGAATAAATGCTTGACGAATTTGACGAGAAAATTCGGTTCTAATCGGAATATTTTGTAAATTAGGATTAGAAGAAGATAGTCTACCTGTAGCTGTAGTGGCTTGATTAAAATCTGTATGTAATCTTTGGGTTTGAGGACGAACTAAAGCAGGAAGAGCATCTACATAGGTAGATTTTAATTTAGCTAAAGTTCGATATTCTAAAATTTCATCAATTAGAGGGTGATCTCCTTTCAGTTTCTCTAAAACAGCTTGATTGGTAGAGTATCCTGTTTTAGTTTTTTTTGATTTTTTGCGATTTAAATTTAATTTATCAAAGAGGATTTCGCTTAGTTGTTTAGGAGAACCAAGATTAAATTTTTCTCCTGCATAGTTATAGGTTCTTTGTTCAATTCCTGCTAAATCTTTTTCTAATTGTTGCGAAAATTTATGTAGATATTCACTATCTAAAAGAATCCCAATATTTTCCATGTCTGCCAAGACTGGTTCTAAAGGTTGTTCTATTTCTTTGAGTAATTTATCTAATTCGGGATATTGCTCTAATTCTGCTTGTAATTTAGCTACTAACTTGTAAGTGGCATAAGTATCTATACCACAATATTCTGCTACAGTAGCAATATCAAGATCGGCTATATTTTTTCCTTTGGGAATATCTAAATCTTTATAACTCTTAGCAATAACTTCTAGATTATATCTTTCGGAAAGATCGGTAAGGTTATGAGTTGTTTCTGGATTGAGAACATAACTAGCTAACATTGTATCCAAGACAACTCCCGCTAGAGTTATTCCTTGATAATGAAAAACTAAGCGATCGAATTTAGCATTTTGAAAAGCTTTAGGATATTTTTGGCTCTCTAAAATAGGACGTAATGCCTGGAAAATTTTACCTTTTTCTATTTGTTTGCCGTCTGTATGTCCTGTGGGAATATAGGCTATAGATGTTAGTTCTTTTCCCCAACAACAACCAATACCAACTAATTCTGCATTATGAGGTTCTAAGGAAGTTGTTTCTGTATCCCAAGCAACAGGTTGCTCTAAATTAGTCTGAGTTTTAAGAATAGAAATTAATTCTTCTAGTTGTTCTTCTGTAGTGATAATTTGCGGTTTGATAGTTGCTTGTGGTTTACTTATTTGAACAATATCTAGATTGGGAGCTATTCCTGACTTATCAGCAGTAAATAAAGATAATTGTTGCTCTTCAGGTTCAGAGTTATTAGGCAACTCTACTGCTTGATTTTCTTCTAAATTAACTCCTAGATATTCTTTTAATTTATCTAGCTCATTAATAATAATTCTAAGCTCTAACTGTTTAAGTAGAGGTAGTACTTGTTGAGGATTAAAGCCTTTTACTTTACAATCTTCTATGGTTACTTCTACAGGAGTATCCAAAGCAATTTTAGCTAAAAATTGAGAATGAAAAGCATCTTTTTTGCCTGTAGCTAATTTGTTTTTAACTGCGCCTTTAATCTGATCGATATTTGCGTAGACATTCTCTAAAGTCTGATATTCATTGAGTAGCTTAACTGCTGTTTTATCGCCAACACCTCTCACCCCAGGAATATTATCAGACTTATCACCACATAAAGCTTTATAATCTATTACTTGTTCTGGCGTGATTTTTAGTTTTTCTTCTACTGCTTTAACATCAAATTCTACATAACTTTTTTTTGCTCCTTTAAATGCTTTAGGATCTAAATAGAGAACTTGAATATGATTATCATCATCTACTAGTTGAAACAGATCTCGATCGCCACTGAGAATTTTAACTTGATAACCTGCTTGAGCAGCTTGTTGTGCTAGAGTACCCAAAACATCATCTGCTTCATAACCAGGAGCAGTCGCGATCGATAAATTGAGTGCCGTAAGTAACTGTTGTAAATTCTTGATATCAGGAATAAAATCTTCTGGTGTTTCGCTTCTGTTGGCTTTATAGTTAGGATCGGCTACTTTACGGAAAGTCGGTTCAGCCAAATCGAAAGCTATAGCTATGTAATCTGGTTTTTCGATCGATAATACTTGCAGTAGAGAATTTAAAAATCCAAAACAAATACTAGTAGGAATTCCTGTAGAAGTCCGCAAAGCACCTTGTCTAGAAGTAGCAAAGGCATAATAGGAACGAAAAGCTAAAGAATGACCATCAACAAGAACAACTACAGGAGTGCTTTGGTTAGAAACTAGATTAGACATAAATTAATTGTAAATTGTCACTTAATTTTAGAACTTTAGTTTTTAGTCACTACTTAGGTCTATCAATGATAGTACTAACTCACCCTTTGTTAACAAAATATCTGTAAATTAGGTTCAATGTTTCTATCTATCAATAACTGTAAACACTTGTAAAAAAACTAATTGCATTTTTCCGAATCAATGCTAATTTATATTCAGGTACAAAAGAAGCCGACAAAAACTTCTAAGAAAATTTTAAGGATTGAAGCTTGTACCTCCTGCTTTTATCCTAATTGGTCACTATCGGCAGAAAAAGCAAACAGTTTTGATGGTATCTTATGTAGCAGTCTGAAGTCTAGTTAATTGAAGGTTGTTATCAGCAAGAGCCATAATCTTAACCAGAGTTGGTATTTGCCTGACTGTTATAAGAAGATAGTTGATTGAGTATTTGATGTCCACCTAGATGTGAGATTTATCTAACTGCTTATTTCTAAAGTTCGACTCAGAAGACCTTATCAGGAATTCTTTACAATATCGAAATCGAACGTAGGAGAGAACAAACTAAGAAGTTCGTATTGCAACTTCACAGCACTTTAAACATACTAAACTACCCAAATTATGTGTCTGTTTCTCTTCTACGTAATTAGTAACTACGGCGATGCATGACAAATAGAGTCATGGTCGCATCTTGTGTTTTTAGGAGTTTTAAAAGTTATTAGCCATTAATCACATAATCACATTGATTGTTAGCTATTGGCAATAATTATTAATTCCATTACCTAGTTTTACTTCCATCTGTCCTGCTTTCTCTGCATCTGTATGGGCAACTTGTAGTGCTTTAATATTTTTACTTTCCCAAGCTCGAACTGCATCATAAGTTGCTTGGGAATAAATTCGATACACCTGAGCTAAGTTGGCTTGATATTGGATTAATTTAGGATCTTGCAGGTCTATATTTTCTATTTTTCGAGCAGCTTGATCTATCATTCTTGCTGCTTGTAACCAAGTTTTACTCTCAATATTGGCTGAACTTTCAGTATCGATTAGCTTAGTTTTTTCACTAACTACCCTATTAGCAATTTGAATTATTTGCTCGCATTGAGCATATTTAGTTTCACCACAACCAACTGCAATTAAACTAACAAAAATACTTAAACAAAAAACAACTGAATAATTATGGCGATCGCGTAGAATAGTTATCATTTTCTTATTATCAGTAATTTTATTCAGGAGTTCAGAAGCAATTCTTCTTTATTCCTGGTTATGAATCATCGTTGAGGAGCTTGCTGGGAAAAATAAACAACTACTATATTACCCATTACCTATTACCTACTCTCAACTAAGATTAACGAAACTTAGGACATATATTTTCAGAAAAAAAGCACCTAAAGAAAAATTAGGTTTCAAGTGCCTTACTGAGTTGAAAAGTTTGTCAACCTCATAAGGTATCAGCTTTCTCTTTTTCCTCCTAATTTATTCTGAGATCAGTTCATTCAAATTATACAGGCAAATATAAGTAATTATACAGATAAAATCTATACTAGTTCGAGAATTGATCTTACTTTCCTTAACTAATCATTTGTCGAACTTAGACAAGAGGTTTAATCATATTTTCTGCTAACTGTCTAAACATAAGCTCGACGTATTCTCCAGTCTTAGCAGAGGTAACGTAGGTAGCAAGTACTTGAGGATGAAGATCGAAATTATATAATTGAATGATTCTCGCTAATTTTTCTTCTACAGCTAAATCAGATTTATTCAAAGCAACCATCACCAGTCCTTGAGGATTAACCGAAAAAAATAGGTCAAGATGTCTTTGTAGGCTTTCTAGAGTTTCTGGACGAGTAATATCCGCAACAATGATTGAGCCACTGGCTCCTTTCAGATAACTAGGGGCTATAGATTGAAATTTGGTTTGACCTTCAATATCCCAAATTAATAAATTAACGGATTGATTTATTTGATTGGTAGCGAATTCGACGACTTTACGGGATATTTTTACTCCTACAGTAGAAAGATATCGATCGCTAAATTTATCTTCCACAAAACGTCTAATTAAGCTAGTTTTACCAACACTAAAATCACCTACTAAACAGATTTTTTTCGATATATTCGCCATTTTTTCAGCTATTATGGGTATTTTTGCCCCTATCAGGGATAAAAAATTCAAATCTTACACATCTACTTTTTTGTAAAGGTTGATTAGCTGTTACCCCAGGAGGAGGTTCAATACTACCCATAATGTATAGTCTTTTTGAGTTAATTTCTTGAGCAATTAATGCTGTTGCTACTTTATTAGCCCTGTCTTGAGCTAATTTTTGGTTGTCTTGAGGAATACCAGAGCGATCGCTATGACCAATAATGCGTAAATGCAATTGAGGATACATAGCTAATAATTGCCCAATCTGATTAACACTGTTGGTAAAATCGGCCGAATTTAATTCTAATGAACCAGAAGCGAAATAGATTCGATTATCAACAATGGGTAATTGTTTATCTAAATTAATAATTACTTGTTCTACCCCTGGTATTTGTTTAAAGGTTTGGGCAATAAGAGCATCTCTAGTTTGATTGAGAGTAAATCCTGTCACTGTTACAGCATAATCTTTGTAATCGCTTAAAATAGCAACTCCTTCTTGCTGGTTGAGGATAGATGTTACTCTTTCTACTTCCTCTTGAGTTATTGTTGGGTCTGTAGGTACATTAATAGCAACAATTTGATTTTCCAGGGTTAATTTAGCTTCTTGAGCAATTTTAGCTATCCTCTCTGCTGCTATGTTCCGCAGATATTCACTAGGAACTCTTCCTGACAGAATCAATTTACCTTGCTCTATGTGCGATGTTAGACGATAAACAGATAATTCGGGTGCAGCGTCTAATTCGATCGCAGCTTGTTGTAGAACTCTATCGGCAACATAATTTTTGTATTTAAATATACCCCAAGGTACAAAAATAACACTTAGTAAGATCACTATTAACCAAATCAATGTACTTGGAGATCCAGAACTCTTTTGTTGTCGATCTTGTTCTAATAACTCCTCTAACAATAAGGCGATCGACTCAGGTACAGTACTAGAATCTCCATCATAAACTTCAATAATATTACCGTGTTTCAAAACTAATTTACTGAGAACATCACGGGTTTTTTGTCTGAATTGTTTAGATGGTTCACCCTTAACTACAACTGCTAAATAACAATATCCTGCTACTTCTAAAAGAATTTTGTATTCACTATAGTCAATTTCATCTAACTCTGATGAGTCCGAGATTAAGTCATTGGCAAAACTCCGAATTGCGGTTAGCATTCCTGCTACTAAATCAGATTCTAACTGATGGTCTAAATCTGGTTGCAATTCACGTATAACTAAACCAGAAGCCTTATGAATCAGAAAAATTGCTTGAACTTGGTAAGGAAGAGCTTCTTGTAAAATTAATTCTGCTTCAGAAACTCCCTGGACTTTAGCTCTAATTTTGCGTTTAACGCCTTCAACACTAAGAGCATTTTCAACTTTTTCGTTGATAGTGTTAACTACTTCTCCCATGTATTTAGCAATAGTACTGCCAATAACGGGATAAAGAGCATCTACCATGGCATCTCGCTCTAATTCTATCTGAGCTTTAATCGCTTTACCCATTTCGGGACCAATACTTCTGGAGATAGATTCTTTATCTAAAAGAATTTGTTCTTGAATAGAGAGGGCTATTTCTGGTGCTAAAGCTTTGGCAATAGATTGAGGAGTTGCTGCTATTTGTTGAGTAATGGCAACAGGTAGTACAGTAGATAGTGCTTTCCCCATTATTTGTAAATCTTCAGTGGAACGTGTTTCAATAATACGATCGATTAATGGTGCAATTATACTAACAATTGATGTTGGTGAAGTATTGGATTGGAGATTAATTAGTTCAACAGTCAAAGATATAAGGGAGTTAACTGAATCGATTATTTCATCAAGTTGATGTTGATTATCCTTAAGCTTGTTCTCTAAGTTTTTAACTGATTGCTGCAAAGTAGCAATGCTTTTTTGAGATTTAGTATATTTATTCTCAGAAATATAGACTAAGTTTGTATTATCCGCCAAAGGCGTGATTTGGGAAGGTTGGTTAATCGCTAAAGTCAAACTTTTTGCCTTCGGAGCATTTGGCTCTAATACCCCATCATCTGTACATTGCTTGCTAAGCGATGGGGTTTGAATCCCCATCTCGTAGTCACTTCTGCCTTCTGCGACTACCGTCACGCCTTCTTCAATTACAGAATTATCATTTGTTGTATGTCGTTGAGGAAGCGAGTCTAGATTCTTTTCTTTTCCCAAAATAGGATTTTTGTTTTCTTCTTTATTTCTAAAATTATTATCAGTAGAAGTAGAAGCAGATTTTTTTTCTTGCTTGATTTCTAAAGTTATGTCTTTATCTGGCTTATAGTGTTGTTTTTTATTTATTTTATCTTTTTGGTTACTTGAAGTTAAGTTTTCCTCTACTTGATTGAGTTCTGAGATTAAATCAATTAGAGTGTTTAAGTTTTCTTGAATTTCTGTCTCAGATTGGCTATTTGAGTTACTACCATTTGCCTGGTTTGTGGTTGCCATTGCTCTATCCCTTATAACTTCCTCCTAATCAGGATAAGTTTATACCCTTAGTTTATTGTATTGGCTATTATTCTCTTGGCGTAATATAAGAGTCAATTAAAGAAAGAGCGATCGAGCAAGGCAAAAATAAATCTTTCTCTGGGAAAAAGTCCGTGAAAGTACCAAATAGTTCAAAAATCACTTTTACTTTTTACCCGTTACAAAAAGTCTAGACAGAATAAAATGATGAGGGTAATCATCATTTTATTCAGGTAAAATCAACTTGGTTTCCATTTGATTTTCGGTAGATTCTTGCAGACGAGGAACAAAATCACTTCCTTTGACTTTAAGACATAACTCAAACAAAATTTCTGCCAAATCTATCCTAGAAACTTTATTTTCAGTCAACTCAGATAAGTTACTTTCTAGTTTTTCTAAGACTTGTTGTTTCAGATTTTGTAAATCTTCTCCTAAAGTATTTCTAGTCTGAAATAACTCGTCTTTAAGATAACTTGTTTCCGATCTCAATTTATTCTGTAGTGTATCAATACTTTGAAAAGCATTACTAGATTTAGCTTCAATCTCTTGTTTTAACTTATTAGTTTCTTCGTGGGTAGTTAAGCTAAGATACGTAATTTTTTTTTCTAGAGAATCTACAGCAGCATTAATTTCTCTAGATAAAGAATCTTGCATTTTGCTGAGACGAGCGTCGACTTCTGACTGAAATTTAATCAGTGATGATTCCAAACTTTCTAATCTTTGACTATTTTGAGCAAAACTAGCTTCATATTCCTCAATTTTGTCCCCGAGTAAAAGATCGCGCAACTGACCGACATTACCCAGTCTCTCGCGCAGTTCTTCTTGAGTTATTTCTGCCACCATCTGCATACCTAAGATAAAACTCTATACTTAAGCATGATAATACGATTCAAATACTTTCTGCTAATCTAATTAATTCTTAAAGTTTTTGTAATTAATATACATATCTATCGTGTATCTGTTATTGCTATTTGGTACAAGTGTTCTTATTGGAATGAGGTGTGAGAAAAATACCAATTTTTGTTGATATAAGTGTATCTCATAAGCACCCAAATAAAATTAAAAATTAGTATTCCTAGTTTCCCTTTTTCTCTTTATTCTTGTTTCCACCTCAACCAAATAATCAATTTTGCATAACTACTCCAGAAGTATAATTTAGAAATTGCTATTTTTAGGTAAAATTACAGTCATCTTTGTTCCTACACCTATTTCACTTTCTAAGGTAATTGTACCTCCATGCAAATCTACTGCTTTTTTGACGATCGATAATCCTAAACCAGTACCAGGAATATCACCAACATTATTTCCTCGGTAGAAAGATTCAAATAAGTGCTTTTGTACTTCAGTAGGAATACCAATACCTCGATCGCAAACTTCGAGGGTAATTAGTTCTTCTGCTTCAGAATAAGCTAATTTTAAGTCCACACTTTCCTCTTGAGAAGAATATTTAATTCCGTTACCTAGTAAATTAGTTAAAATGTGCCTTAGTAGCTTTTTATCTCCATAAATTTCTAGGGAAGAACCAACTTTAGTAAAGTTAATTTTTCTGCCCTGATAAATTATTTCTAGTTCTTTAATTATTTGACTGCAAAATTCTTCCAAATCTAGCCAATTAGGATTAAAGGCTGACTTGGTTGATTCAGCTTTACTCAAAACTAGAATATCTTCTAGTAAAGACTGCATATTATTAGCTGAAGATTTAATTAGGTTCAAATAGAAATCATATTCTTCTTCCGAAATATCTCGCTCTCTATGAAGCAATAGATCTGTACAAATCATAATGCTACTGAGAGGGTTACGAAATTCATGAGATGCCATAGAAACAAAACGAGATTTTAATTTCCTCAATTCTTTCTCTTTTTCCAATGCTTTACTCATCTCTTCTTCTAATCGTTTTCTTTCTGTTATATTTCGCCCCAAATAAATACATTTGAACAGACCTTTTATTTCAGTAGGTACAATTGAAAAGTTAAACTCTATCTCTATTTCTTCTCTCTGTTTGTTTTGACAAGTCAACTCTATTTTCTGTACAGATTCATTGCTATTGTTGTAAGCATCATACAATTGCCGATGCTCAAAATCTTGATTAACAATTAACTGAGAAATTGGTCGATCTAGTAATTCTGAATAAGAATAGCCAAATAATTTTCTAGCAGCTTTATTAATTCGTTCAATTTTGCCTGAATGAGTCACAATAATGAGAATCTCTCCCATAGAAGCAATAATCTTATTCGTACACTCTTCAAACCTCTTTAAAGAACTTAACAATAGTTCTGCTTCATTAACTTGTTGCAGTAAAGATTGTTTGAGAGTCATTAATTCGGTGACATCTTCAAAAAAAACAATTAACTGACCACTAATATTTTTAATATCGATATCAAAATATAAAGAAGAATTGTCTTCTGAATGACGAGTAATACTTTGTAAAACGAAATTGCTTTCCTCTTTTTCTAGTAAATTAGTCAGAGTATCTTCTAGTCCCACAAATTCAGGGAAACCTAGGCGAATATCTTGATTAATTGAGACTTGTTCGGAGAACTCAGCATATTTAGTTACCAATGCTGAAGTCTGCGCGATCGTTAAATCTTCATTTAGAATTAGGTATTCTCTTTTATCAACAATCAGCAATTGCTTCACCAGATAAATCGATTAAATATTGCCATATTAAATATATTGCATATTATCGAACAAGAGAAAAGATTGAGCAAAATTATAATTACTCAAGATAATAGATTATTGTCCTCTATCTATAAGTTTATTTGTCTGTGAATCAACAACCGAATAATTTTGATTTCGATGAATCTAGTAATGGGTTCAAACTTCCTCAACCAGAAACTAATATTCACGAAGATAACGAAAATATATCAGCAGAAAGTCTTCTTGCTCGGAAAAAGCAACTCAAACGTTTTCTAATAATTTTGATGGGTATTGGTGTCAGCCTAGGATTACTACTTTCTGTGGTGGTAATCATTGTATTGAATAAACTAGGACTAAATAAGAAACCTTATGAACTTAATCAACAGCAACAATTAGAAGAAATTCATTATCAGCAATAGACAATGAAAAATAGACTAATAATAGACTAATATCTATGATTTGATAATTACCTATTTTCAAAGGTTATACACTCAATGTCACGCTTTGTTGACATTTAAAGAGTTATCCAATCCGAGATTGAGGGATAAATAGGGACTTATATCATGAAAGCATGACATAACGATCCCCGAAATACCCATAACTTCGTTAAACCAACAATATAACCAAAGGTTAGACCTTGATCTTGATAGGAATCTTCTTGTTAGATATACCTAGGCGACTAGAAAAAGAACCACTAGGTTCTTAGTAATTTTTAGAAAGAGGTTAAGAGACCAAAGAAACAGGCTATGCGCCTTACTATCAAAAGTCTTAAACGCCACTCACAGCTAGTTACCGTCTAACAGCAATTTGCAATTGAATGGACTACGTTTATTATTGGCTGGTTATTAGCTATTAGCCCTTCGGGTTCAGAATTTGCTCCACTTGGGCAAAGCCCAAGATCGCAATGCTTCACTTTTAGCTACCGATCGAGTTTAATCTTTGTGGTCTACCCAACTGAAAATCGCTATAAAAAATCGGAGGCTGTAATTCAAATGGCAAAAGAACGCCCACCTATAGAAGAAATGACTTTACGGCAACTCAGAAGAGTTGCCAGCGAATATAACATATCCCGATATAGCCGAATGCGTAAAGCGCAACTGCTGGCTGCAATAAAAAAAATAGAACAGGAAAGATTTGCTCAAAACATATCCCAAACCCAGGAGGAACAACAAGTGGAAGCTGCAAAATTTGAAGTAGGTCAAGAAGATCGTGTCGGTGGACCCCTTGCATCTGTAGATCAAGATCTAGGGGAACTACCTGGTGGTTATGGAGAGAGTCGGATTATGCTGATGCCTCGCGATCCTCAATGGGCTTACACTTACTGGGATGTGCCTAATGAGCATAAAGAGGAATTACGTCGTCAGGGCGGACAGCAATTAGCATTGCGCCTTTACGATATCACTGATGTCAATTTAGATTATCAAGCTCCTCATAACGTTCAAGAATATCTTTGTGATGAGTTGGCTAGAGAATGGTATTTACCTATTCCTGTAAGCGATCGCGACTATGTAGCCGATATTGGTTATCGTTGTGCTGATGGTCGTTGGTTGGTCTTAGCTCGTTCTGCACCAGTCCGAGTTCCTCCAGTCTATCCTTCTGACTGGATTGAAGATAATTTTATTACTGTAGATTGGGAACAAGATTTACAAGGTAAGACTGTTTATACTCTTGTTCCTCCCAGCAAAAAACCAGTTCCTACTGCTGCGGGTGAAAGTCCTATCTATGATGAAATCTTCGGTATGGCAAAAACTACTGAAGCAATGCGTATTGCTGGTTCTCTGTTTGGTTCGATGCAGCAAGTTCCCGAACAAGCAGTTAGTTCCTATGTCTTCCCATCTGGGGTAGGTATGTGGGCAATTCCTACAGTATCTGGTTTAAATATGTCTGGTGTTGGGATGATGTCTGGGGTTGGTTTTTCTGCTTCCGCTCCTCCAGTTCGTCCTCGCAAATTCTGGTTAGTTGCTGATGCTGAATTAATTGTCTACGGTGCAACCGAACCTGATGCTACTGTAACTATTGGCGAT
This sequence comes from Xenococcaceae cyanobacterium MO_188.B29, assembly GCA_030065155.1. Taxonomy (GTDB): domain Bacteria; phylum Cyanobacteriota; class Cyanobacteriia; order Cyanobacteriales; family Xenococcaceae; genus JASJDJ01. The sequence goes on along the minus strand of JASJDI010000122.1, from coordinate 113 downwards.
CGCAAAATTAAACTCAATCCTGATGGTACATTCCGTTTCCAAATGTCCTTCCAAGATGGTTTAATCGACTATCCTATCGTAGCTGTAGCTGCTGATGGCGAACAAACTCGTTC
>JASJDI010000121.1 GCA_030065155.1 Xenococcaceae cyanobacterium MO_188.B29 | reverse complement strand
GAAAGATAAAACAGGCAATGCTCGACAGAGATACTTGTAATGAGTGGGATATGCGGGGCGTACAAGCTTTTGAGGAGACCTCAAAAGACAGCCCCTTGCCGACGTACTGCCCTGAGTCTAAGTAAGGAAATAAGTACTTCTTAATGACTAAAACAGATTACTGACACAACTTGTTAACAGGTAATAAATAGCGATTTATAAAAGTGGGGATAATGGTTTCCTATTTTCCACCCCAACACCCTGAAGGTAACATCTTGCAAAATGTCATTTTACTGTGGTTTATAGAAGGAAAGCAGAGTACTGAAAAGCCAGGAGGAGCGCATTGCGGTGAAAGTCGCATGATGCGTTTTGAATGGGAGTGTCAGAGAGTGATCTCTGGCTCGACCCCTAACAAGCAACGGAACAACTGTTTACTTGGGCTAATTTCCAACCAGGAGAAACGGTATTAGAATTAGCAGCAAGTTTTGGGGAAAGTGCCATTACAATCGCCAGAAGATTTAATGTCCGTGTAGTAGGTGTAGAGAAAAACCCAGATAGCGTTGCCAAAGCTAGAGAAAACATCAAAGCTGCGGGATTATCAGAGAGAATAACTATTCTTGAAGGGGATATTTTTCAGTTAGATAAGATTACCGACAAGTTTGATTACGTCCTAGCTGAAGCTATTTTAACTATGCAATCGGATGCAGGGAAAACCAAAATACTGGCAGCAGTTAAAAACCATCTCAAACCTGGGGGCAAGTTTCTTTCTCATGAAATGGTAGTCCGCAGTAATGAATCAGAAGTTCGTCAGAGTCTATCTCAAACAATTCGGGTAAATGCTAATCCTTTAACAATAGAACAATGGTCAACAGTTTGTCAGGAAGCTGGTTTAACCATACAGCAGCAGCAAACAGGAGTGATGGGATTACTTTGCTTAGGTCAGATGGTGCGGGATGAAGGATTATTAGGAATGGTCAAAATTGCTTGGAATATTGTAATTAATCCCAATTTACGCCAAAGAATATTACAAATGCGCCGTAATTTTCAACAGCAGCGCAATAACATTGGTTACATCGTTTTTATTTCATCAGCTAGTAGTTAGTAGTTAGTAGTGAGACAGTTGCGTTGCGGTGAAGCACTTGCGGTGGGCGGTTGTACCGACATAAGCAAAGTGCTGAACCCGAAGGGGGGTTCCCCCCGTTGAGCAAACTGTCGAACCCGAAGGGTTAGTAGTTAGTTGGCTACACGAACAAAAAAGATCGAATAATAAATAAGGAGAAATTATGACAGTCGCAACACCCAAAAATTCTTTTAACGTGACTTTGCAGGATTTGATTGAATATCCTAACAGTGGCATTCTCAGTAAAGTTTTACTCAAAGATAACAACAGTCAATATAGTTTGTTTTGTTTGGCAGCTGGTACAGAAATTGACGAACACACTTCTACCCGTAACGCTGTTATTAGCGTAGTAGAAGGGAAGGGAAATCTCAACTTAGAAGGCAAAGATATCGCTTTAGCACCAGGGGTATTTGTGTTTATGCCCGCTAATGCACCTCATGCTTTGCAAGCTAAAGAAAATCTGGCTTTTGTCCTTATTTTATCCGAGTATGCTCCAAAAAAGCAGAAAGTTAGCCAAGAAACGATCGATCTTGTCAAATCTACTGCCGTAGTCCTCAAACAACACGGTAAAACCATTACTACTCGCATGTACGAGATTATGTTTGACAAGTATCCACAAGTAAAGGCACAGTTTGATATGTCAGCACAAGCTAATGGTACTCAACCAGCTAAACTTGCTAATGCAGTCTATAGCTATGCAGTTCATATCGACGATCTGGAGCGATTAAAATCAATGGTAGAGAAGATTGCCCATCGTCATGTTAAAACCCACGTTTTACCAGAACAGTATCCTCTTGTGGGGGAATGTCTATTGCAAGCGATTAAAGATGTTTTAGGAGATGCAGAAACAGAAGAAATGATGACGGCGTGGACTGAGGCATATCAAGTATTAGCTGAGATTTTTATCGATCGAGAACAACAAATTTATCAAATGGCTGTTCAATAATGATTGGGTGATTGACACCTCTTCTGATAGAAAAACCTTCAAACTTATTCTATCTAGTAAATTTATAAACCCGTAGCAGAAATGATATAAGTAAAGTAGCTAGATTAGATACATGAAGAATGGGCAATATAATTTGGGAACTAGATTTTTACTCGCGTCCAATTGTAGATGAGAATAAGAAGAAGTTATGGGAAATGGTTATCTGTGAAAGTCCTAATCAGGTCGATCGATCGCTAGATTCTCTGTTTCAATATTCTCAGTATTGCTCTAATCAGACAGTTAATTCTATCTGGTTAAAAGAGGCGATCGAAAAAGCTATTCAGGAAGCGGAAGAAGCACCCAAAAAGATCCGTTTCTTTCGTCGCCAGATGAATAATATGATTACCAAAGCGTGCGATGATATCGGGATTGCTGCTATTCCTAGTCGTCGTACCTATGCCCTCAATCAACTGTTAGACAAGAGAATGCAGGAAGTATATCCCAATGAACCAGGATATGATTCCAAAGCAGCTAAATCAGCTTCAGTCAAATATCCAGCCATAAATGCTATTCCTTTACCCGATGCTGTAAAAGGAGATAAAGGAGATAAGTGGGCATTTGTTACTTTAGAAGGCTCAGCTTTTTCGGAAATGAATGAATGGGATATTTCTTTTGGGGAGGCTTTTCCTCTATCTTTAGCTAATATAACTCCTGATACTAAAATCCCTGGATTAATTATTTATTCTCCTCGTGCCACACCTCTGGCAGCTTGGATGTCTGGATTAGAAATGGGTTGGTTAGGTTTAGAGACAGGTAGTTTTCCTCGCTTACTACTAGAAACGGGAGTTAGCGATAATTGGATTCTAGTTAATCTAACCAATACTCAAACTACAGAAGAAGCAAAAAACTTCAATCAGGCAAAAGACCAAGCTAATGGAGTACATTTTTTAGCAGTACAATCTTCTGTAGAATCAGATGCTTTTGCAGGATTTTGGTTATTGAAAGAAGAAAATTAGTGAGTAGTAAGTAGTGAGTAGTGAGTAGGTAGAGACAAGGCATGCCTTGTCTCTACTAGTTAGTAGTTAGTAGTTAGTTTTGACTTCTGCCTTCTGCCCCAAAACCAAAAACTCAATACTTCACCAGTATGAGAAGATCTACTTACTCAAAGCATAATAATCTTTCCCTTTGCCAAAAGCAAACTGCAAAGAGCCACTCAAGCTTCGATTAGACTTAATCAGAAAAATAACTAATCCTAAAAGTGCTAACCCTCCTGTCAAGAGAAAGATAACAGAATAACTCAACTGAGAAGATAAAAATCCAAAAATAGGTCCTGCTACTGCTACACCTAAATCAAAACCACCAATACAAATACTGTAAACTTTTCCTCTTTCATTAGCATAAGAGCGATCGGAGATTAGCGCGATCGATATAGGAATAAATACTCCACCCCCTGCACCTTCTAAAAGGGCAGCTATAGTTAAAGCAAACGGTGTACTAGCTAAGGCCAATAAAATCATGGAAACGCTATAGAAAACTAAGCTACCCGTAATAAATAAGCCACGACCAACACGATCTGATGCTTTCCCCACAAAAACGCGGGCAATAAACGAAGCACAAGCAGCAAAAGCATAGAATAGCCCTGCATTAAAATCTACATTTGATTCTTCTATGTATAAAGGTAAAAAAGTAACCAAACTACCGAATAATAAACCAATCATCAATAAAATGATTGCAGGAGTAGATAAAGCAGGATTAATCATTAATTCCCAGAAATTACGACGGGGTAAAGATTTCTCATTTTCCCGATCGGATTTAATATCTATCTTCTTTTCTTGTATTTGTAGAGCGCACAACCAAGCTATGAATCCAGCTAGAGAAGAAATTAAAAACAAAGTACTGTAGCCAAAATATTCTTGAGTGTAACCCCCTAATGCTGGGCCAACCGCCATGCCAATGGGAATAGCTAAACTCATATAACCGATTAATTCTCCTCTCTGTTTAGCAGGGGCAATATCAACGACTAAAGCACTATAACCAGTGGTAAAGGCTGCAATGCTAATACCATGAAAAGCCCTGAGAAACATTAATTCAGGAATAGATTTAGCTAGTAGATAACCTAGGGGTGCAATACCTACTACTACAGTGCCAATTAAAATAACAATTCTGCGACCCTGGCGATCTGCTGTTTGTCCTAGCAAACTACGAGAACATAATAAACCGATCGCAAAACAACCCATCACTAATCCTATTTCCTGTTTTGTTCCGCCTACGTGTTGAATGTAAAGGGGTAAAACTGGTAGTAAAGAGGTAATACTAAACCAAAACAAAAGTCCAGCACCAAATAATGTCAGTAAATTACGCTTTTTGGCTGGATGTAGGCTATTAAAGGCTTTCGTGGTTATCATAAAATGATTGTTGGTTGTTCGTCATCATGTTATTAACTGATGAACATCCTAATTATCTTAACAATTATTTACACAAATAAATTCTCGCCAAACACTAAACGGCATGAGTGTAAATTGGAAGCAATAGATTAATCAACTAGTTTCAACTTTTAAAGTAAAATAGCATGACCTTTTTTAGACAGGATGACCAGTTAACTCAATTAGCTACAGCAATTCTCGAACAAACTTGGACACAGTTTCCTACTTTAGCTAAAAATCAAATTGCTCTCACCTGGATAGTTTACGATCCCCCAGTAATAGTTAATACAGGTGGTGCTTTATCTGCTGAGGAATTTTGGCAATATCGAGTCAGAGGTTTTAGCTATCGAGGAATGGAGATAATTTATCCTGCTAGCATAGTTAAATTATTTTACTTAGTAGCAATTCACGAATGGTTAGAAGGAGGAATGATTCCTGAATCATCAGAATTGCAAAGGGCAATCAAAGATATGATTGTTGATTCTAGTAATGATGCTACTAGCTTAGTAGTAGATGTATTGAGTGGGACTACTAGTGGTCCAGAGTTACCACCAGGGCCTTTTACTACCTGGCAACAGCAGCGCAACATTGTTAATCGTTATTTTCAATCTTTAGGTTGGTCAGAATTAGAAACAACTAATATCAACCAGAAAACCTGGGTAGATGGTCCTTACGGAAGAGAGAGAGACTTTCTAGGGGAATTACGAGAAAATCGGAATATGCTTACTACTGATGCCGTAGCTAGATTATTGCACAGTATTATCGGTGGGGTAGCAGTATCGAGCGATCGATCTCAACAGATGATGAAATTACTCCATCGTAGTCTCGATCCTAACGATATCGATCGGACAGAAGAAGAAAATCAAATTACTGGTTTTTTAGGGCAAGGATTACCCCCTCACGCTCAATTATGGTCTAAAGCAGGGTGGACAAGTCAAGTACGACATGATGCAGCTTATATCGAAATTCCCGATCTACAACCTTATTTATTAGTTGTTTTTACTGAAGGTAAAGAAAACAGTAAAAATAAAGGGATTATTCCTTATCTTTCTCAAGCTTTTACCCAAAAAATGACGGAAATTTTGTTCTAAACTTCTTTGATTGGAAACTTTGAAGATAAATTTAAATGTTAAATGTGATAGGAATACCTAGCTCTTATTGATAGCAATCACTTTTCGATAAGATTGCGATCGCACTTTTTTCAGTGAGTTATTTCCATAATTAAATTCAGCAAATTCACCTAAGAAAAAATACGGTGAAATCAATGACTTGAATAATTAGGGAAATTAAAAGTGCTTTCTAAATATAATCATATTAATAAAAAAGTTTCTTCAGTATTAATTATCGGAATTACTTTGGTTTTACCAACTATATTTGCCCCTACTTCTATGGCAATAAGTAAATCTCAAAGTAATAAAATATTTATTAAAGAATCAGATATTAAACCAACTAATCTAAATAATGCGATTGCTCATCATACTCCTCCTGTAAGAAAAACTACTATTAATTTAGTCAAACAATATGAAGGTTTCCGCTCTAATGCTTATATAGATACCCATGGTTTACCAGTAATTGGTTATGGACAATCAAAAATTAATGGGAAAAGAGTCAAAATGGGACAATATATTTCCCGAGCTAAAGCTGATGCTGAATTAGTAAAAGAACTATATCAAATCCAGCGTTTAGTACTCTCTAAAGTGAAAGTGAAATTAACTGCTAATCAGTTAAGTGCATTAACTTCCATTACATATAATGCAGGTTCTGGAATACTAACTCGTAGTACTCTAATTAGAAAGCTTAACGCAGGAGATTATGCAGGGGCAGCCAGAGAATTTCCCCGTTGGAATAAAGCTCATCAAGGAGGTAGACTAGTCCCTTTCCCTGGATTAACTAGAAGAAGATTAGCTGAACAAAAACTATTTTTAACTCCTTAAACTGCTTCTGCATTTCATGGATTACTGGAGATTGAGTTAAGGAAGCATACACTACAAAGTTTGCCACTTAATTGCTTTCTTTTCCATCTCTTTAACAAATCCATCTTTACCATCCATATATCCTTCTATATCTTCTGGATATTCTTTCGCTAACTTACGCTTTAAGTTACTGTATTTTTGGGCATCTTCAGGATGAGCAATCAGATAATCTCGAAATGCTAAATGTCGCTTTATTTCTGTCGAGTTAACTTCATAAATATGTACATTATGGGTTCTTATACCTGGTGGGTTTTCTTTGCGGAAGTAGCGACGACCAATCAGACCAAATTCTCCCATTGCTTCATAACCTAGTGCTTCCATAGCAAAATTTTTTGTGTTTACTCGATCGATATATCTTACTTCTACTAGAAAATCAATAATCGGCTTGGCATAAATATGGGGGATAGCTGTGCTACCTATATGATGAATAACAACGAGATTATTTCCTAATGCCTTAGCTATCTGTTTTGACTCAGACTCGAAGGCATTTTTCCAATGGGGATTATGGGGAACAACTTCTACTTTCATGAATTTCGGTAGATTAAGGTTCTCGTCTACAATTTTAAGCAAAAAAGGACACTAACCATCACGAGACCTCTTGCATAAGTCTGATAAATCTCGATTGAGTTTAGGGACAAGGGAAAAATGATTAATTTTAATTTCTAGTTTATTTTTGCAAGAGATGCTACGAACTAGCGTTCACAACCCAGGTATGAAAATAATTCACTCTGAACTCCTGAACTCCTGAACTCCTGAACTCCTGAACTTCTATTTTCAAGACAGATACTATGAACTAGCGTTCAAAACCCAGGTATGAAACTAATTCATTCTAAACTTCAGCAACTCCTTCGGTGCGCTTGCGAATACGCCTAAGATATGCGATTCGGTCGCACCGCTCCTGAACCTCTATTTTCAAGACAGGTCTACTTTTCTTCATAGGAATCCCCCACTAAAGTGGCGGGAGGATGTCAAATTTCGAGATCCTAATTATCCCATCTGAGGAACAAACTGACCCCCTTTATATTGCCAGGCAATGCCCTCAGGGTCACGTTGACGACTCCACTCTGTAAAATCTGGTTGAGAGCGTTTAATTCTTAAAAGACGCTCACCACATGCAAATCTTTTCATTAATTGTCGTCCACTATAAGCTTTATTTTCTAAGGAGACAGTTTGAGCGGAAGCAATTTTCTGGTTCTTCTTAGTAGTTTTCTGTTTCTGCTTAGTTTTAGATTTAGTGCTAGAGGAGGCTGGTACTGCTTCAAGTTCTACCTGAGTTGAAGTAGAATCAGTCTTAGAAACTTCAAGAGGAACAAACTCACCACCTTGATATTGCCAGGCAATGCCTTCAGGGTCACGCTCTCGACTCCATTCTGCAAAATCTGGTTGAGAGCGTTTAATTCTCAACAGGCGATCGCCACACTTCAATCTCTTCATCAAAGCTCTGCCACTGTAGGGTCGATTTTCCACAGGAGCAGTGCGCACATCCGTCTTTTTCTGGGACTTAGATTTAGTCTTGGATACTAATGGTTGAGGCATCTTGTCTATCGGCAAAGGAGTTAGGCTGTATCCTTCTAGTGGCGTATCCTTACTAATAATTCCTTTCTCTGGATGATACTGGATAATAGAACTGCCACTAAACCAATCTAGTGCAGTTCTTACCCAAGACCAGCCAGGATTAGAACTTTTTTCTAAACAGACTTCTGTCTTACGTCCATTAGCAGCAATCATATAATGGGTAGGGTGAAACATCCCCTTAACAGGACGAGTATGAGCCGATTTCTTTTTTTGAGGACGACAAGATAAGCAATACTGTGGCATTTTGCCTGGATAGATTTCTCTGGTGGTAGTGGTATGACACTGAGCGCAGACAAAAGTAACAGGATGAGTGTGAATGGTACGAGCGTGAGAGCGAACGAGAAAAGTTTGAGAAGGCATAATCAAGTAAATGAAGTCAGACAGATAATTATCTAGGATAGCTTGAATCTAGTTATGTAATCTAGACAACTGAGCAATTAAGTTAAGAAATGTGTAGATAGATGCAAGATAAAAATTGCTTAATTGCACCGATTATTTTACATAATTGTCATACAAAATCAAATCAAGATAGCAATAATATTAGTTGCACAAATAAGCAATTCAATAGTTATTGAGTTGCAATAATTAAGAAGTTTTTAAAACGATTGACCAGGTGAATAAATAATGATAAATTCTAGCCAAAGATGAGCTAAAGTAACCAGAACAAAGCTTAAAGATATTGATACTATCTCTGCAAATTAAAGAAAAATAAATGAATAACGAAAATCAGAAAGAACTCAACCTTAATCATCAAAGATTCTTGCACCAATTAGAAGAATTGGCTGAACAAGCAGCATCAGCGCAAGCACAAATAGCTAGTGATGCAGCCAAGCACGAATTTAGGGTTAGATTCAATCATTATTTGCAAGAAAAAATGGAAATAGCAGCACAAGAAACCTATTCAGAAGTGTTGCAAGAAGTCCAAGAATTTATCAGCCAATTTGCACATCAAGCTTCAACAAGAGCTTTAGATATAGAGAGTAAAACTGCTAAGCAAATCAAAGGATTTAAACCAACTAATCCTAAATTTGCTAGCTTTTCTGAGACATTAGCAAGCCAAAGAAACAAGCAATCAAACTTGTTAAGATTAAATGATGTGCAACTCAAGTCAGATGCAGACAAGCAAGCTCTTCAGAGTCTAGGGATTGCTCCAGGAAATGACCAAGAAGAATTTGAGGCAAAGGAAATTAACGGTAATTTTGATGCTAAGCAAATTGAAGCTAATTTGATTTATAGCAATAGCAAGAATGGTGATAGTGCCAATGGAAAAAACTCATCATCATCTTCAGATTAGTAGTTATCAAAAAGTTTAAGGTCAAAAAAATGATGGAAATACAACAGATAGAAACTAAACAACCTTTAAATGCTCGAATACTCAATATTTTAGTCAACTTAAATCCTTGTTTAGCCGAGAATGAAACTTTATTAATATCTTATTACAAAAGAGTAAGGGCAACTTGGTCAAACTCTGCTATTAAGACAGTGCAAAGAGCTACAGGGTTAAAATTGAGAAATAAACTAAATCGTTGCCAATTTGCTATTGAAGCAGCCAAGCAAGAATTGCAATTTATGCAATCAGAAAATCATGAAATCAATTGTTATCTTGAGAGAGAAGAAGTAGCAATTGCTAATTATCAAATAATTGCGGACTTACCCAGTAGGAACAAGGCATACCTTGCCCCTACTTCTTTTCAGGTAGAAGAACAGAAACAATTAGATATAACAGAAAATACATCTCAACAATTGCAAATTGTCCAAGCACAAATCAAGAAATTAGAATCGCAATTGAAAGAGCAGCAAGAGCAATTAGAGCAGAAGCAAAAACAACTAGAACAATCAGCCAACTTTTCAGCATTACTCCTAACTAATCGCTTACTAGCACCAGGATTACCTCTCAATGGCACAGAAGAGAGTCCAGCGATGCGTATTTTAGGTTCACCCAAAACCTTAACAGAATTAGAAGCGAATTATCGAGAATTAATTAAGCGTGAGCATCCAGACGTATCTCCTTTTGCTGAAGAAGAAGCAATTAATCGATTTGCTTATGTGCGTTCTCTGTATCGGATAACTAGGGAGCATTGGCCTTGCTTAAAGCCTACAGCTAGGATTACGCAAACTGAGAAAGAGAGAAGGATGAAAGCACCTGTACCATTTGACCCTAGAAGTTTTTGGGCTGCGTGAAGGTTATTCGGTAATAACCGATAATAAGTAGCCTTCAAAACTGTTATCAAATCAAGTGATATCCTTTACTGCCCTAGATAGCTGTCATCGCCATCGACCAAAAGTCTTGTTCGAGACTAGCAATCTTTAAAAAAGACGATTCCACTTGAGCTTGGATAGTTTCATTTGCCGTTGACAAAGCTTCATCAGCTAATCGTTCTAAGAGCTTGACATACTCGGTAAAGTCTTGATTACCCCAACGATGAGCAAACTCTGCGTAGGGTTCTGGCATAGTGCCTGGTAATTGCCAACCTTGATTGTAAGCTAGTTCGATTGCCCACAAAGTAGTCACTTGTACCACATAAGGCATGGATGTTGACAATTCCAGATATTCACAATATTGGCTACAGGTTAGTTGTGGCTCGGCTAATAAGTCAAGCTGTCGCTCTTCGGCTTTGGCTTTAAACCAGATAAGTTCATCTTTAAGTGCATTCAAGCCACCTAACAGGATATCGAAATGATGGATTGGAGCATTGGCTAAAACTCGTGCAACGAACCGAGTAAATTCAATGACAAACAGATAGTCCTGTACTAGCCAGGTGTTAAATTGCTTCGGATATATCGTTCCTAATTGGCACTGGGTCAGAAATGGATGTACTGTAGCATCACGCCAGGCTTGAGAATATTTTTTTAGAAGTAGATCGCAAGTAATGGTCATGGCTCAAATCTAGTCCAGACGATGGCAATCTTGTCTTATAAGTCTACTGTACACCGATCGATCGACCACCTGAACCGAAAATAATGGGTCTTTCAGTCTTGTGGGGTTCCCAACCTACGTCAAATCCTTTTGACCAAGCTTCTTCTCTGGCTATTCTAAAACTAGAAAAGCTATCGGGTCTAACAATAAAAGCAAGATAATCTTTTTTGGGGTCTAATTTTTCCAGTACTTGCAAATAATTTGATTGAGGTAAGACTAATTCTTCTTTCGATTCTCCCTCTTTATCAGCTATTGGTTCATAAACTAAAGAAAAAGTACTAGCATTAATCATTCGCACATTATAGTATTCAGTCTGAGTTTGGAAATTGGCTATTCTTTGCCCCCGACTCCGAAGACAAGAACGATAATCGCGGAGATGACCTACATAATCTTGTCTATCAAAAAGCTCAGGTCGATCGGGAGTTTCTGGTCTATGGCAAGCGGGTAAATTCCCTGTAATTTCCTCAATATCTTGACCTACCTTTTCATCATCAATATAAGCAATTTTATTGTCTCTAATTTCAAAAAAGCGAGGTACTTTTTCTGTTTTTGAGGAGAGAGGAGTTTGTACAATAGAATCTGCTTCACTAGCAATTAAAGTTACAAATAAACTAATAAACATTAAGACTCCCACAGTATTAGTCAGGATATCTAGGAAGGAATCTAAATTTTGAGCAGGATGATTTACTCGACGACGATTTCTATTTCTCATAGGAATTACAGGAGTTCATGGAGTTACAGGAGTTCATGGAGTTACAGAATAATCAATAATTGCGATCTACTAGATGAATTAGCTCGTTATTTTGTTGGTACTTCTTCTTGAATTGTTAGTTTCCAGGTTGAATCCACTGGTTCGTAACCAATATCAATACCTGCACCTTCAACTAAATTACGAACACGTTCAAAGACATCTATTCCATTAGGGCGTAAAGCTACGATTAAATATTCTTTGTCTTTATTTGCTTTTACTTGAGCAATCAGTTTTTGTAGAGCAGAATTAGGATCGTCTAGTTGCTCTTGGGATACAAATTCTTCACTAGGATATAAGACTACTCCATTTTGGCGACATTCAATATAGCGAGGGGATTTACTACGATTTTCTCCATTTTCTGTTTTGGCAACAATGGTTACTTCTTGCTGCTCAAGAGCCTGAGTAGTTAAGACAATAATCAATAATATAAGAGTACCAATAGTACAAGCCAAAATTGAGAGGAAAGGAAATAGTTCTACCTCGATGTGATTTTTAGTACTAGTTCGCCTACGCATAATAGTTTGTTTAACAAATAAATACTAGCTAAGAGCTAAAAACTGTCTAAGAAGGAACATTGCCGTTATCACTTTCTAGCAGGGTAATACGACGAGGTTGATTCATTTTACGTAAGAGTGGCTGAAGTTGAGCTAGATTTTCTCTGACCCCAACTAATACGTCCTCTAGCTGGGCTGTTTTTTCTAAAGATTGGAACGATCGATCTAAACTCTGTTGTAGTTGTTGTAGATCCGAAATTTTGTTGGCAGATTTTTCTAAAGAGGAAACTTTTCTTTCTAAGGCATTAGCTGCTTGTTCTAGCTGTCGGCTAATTTCTTGAGATTGACCGTGTAAATTATTAGCGATCGCCTCATTTTTAGCTTTAATTGCTTCTACTGTGCTTTTAATCTCATCAATTATTTCTTGATTATTTTGTTGTTGTTGATTAAAGAAGGTCATGAATTTTTGCCGATCTTTAAGGGCAAACTGTCTTACTTCGGTTACTTGTTCAATAATTTGAGAACTAACATCTTGCACTTTAGCAATTTCAGCAATAAACCCTTCAGCTAGAGCTTGAGAGGCTTGTTGAGCATAATCACGAGCGGGTTCAATTAAATCTTGTGGATTAGGAAAGTGATGATCGATCGCGCCTTTAACTGCTTGTTCGATCATTTCTTGGTTCAGGGTTTTATCTTTGCTGCCTAATCTGGGAAGTAATTTATCATTGATAAATACATCTATAGCGAGTAACAAGCGGGATTCATAACGTTCAATTAAGACTAAAGGAATCATTACTACTACACTGAGGAAAAGAGCTAGTAGAGTAGTATCAAAAGCTACTGCTAAACCACCAGTGACAGTCCCTATCCCTTCTTTAATTTGTTCTACATCTCCTGCTTGTTCCAGAAAACCAGAAAAACCCCTAACTGCTTCACTAATACCAATAACTGTGCCAATAAATCCTAACAGAGGAATTGCCCAAACTAAGATGCGGGGAAAAGAATAGGAAGACTCTGAAGTACTGAGATAGAAAGAGGAATCGTCTAAAGCAAATTCTGTAGCACTAGCGCGATCGCCTGTCTGCATATAGGCAGTTAGGACACGACTGCAACGAGTGGCAATTAAGCTGCCATCGTGAGCTAATCTATCCCTAAAACTGATGGTTTCATGAGCATTGGGTTGATCTAGAGGAAGGTGATCGGCAATCCAAATTCTATTTAATACTCTGTATTCTTGTGTTAATTTGATAAACTTAACGATAGTCGTAGCAACGACAATGCTGGCTAAGCCTATGGTTAAAAATTGAGTAAATCCTCTTTCATAAAGAAGAACACCAATAAAAGATTTTCTAATTGGTAAAGACAAGATATAAATAGCTAAACTTATTCCTAATCCTATTGCTATAACCAGAGGAAAGTTAAGTTCTAATTCATCCCGTTTAGAATGACTCCGCTTGTGAGATTTATGCGAAGATTTCATTTTAAATTTACTCATAAACCGTTTTTGTAAAATTCTGCTTGTTTATTTTTAGATTTTACTGTAATTTTCTTTATGTTTTCTTTATAAGATTTACTACATTAGCTCTATTAATATAAAGCTATTATCAAGAGTTAAGGTTATTGCTTTCCTGCTTTTGAAGCAGTATATTACGAACAATAATATATGTAAATTTACATATCGCGAGTTTGCCAAATATTTACAATTTGGTTTATATAGCAATTACCTCATTCTCAGGTCAAAGCATAAATTAAAATAGTGAATTATTTGAGTTTTTAGATATTAGTAATGATAACGACACTGTAGAAAAATCAACTTGTCATTACCTATTTGATATACAAGCCGATGTTCTTGAGTAATTCTTCTTGACCAACGAGATCCAGGCAGATATTTTAGTTTTTCAGGTTTACCAATCCCTTTCATGGGATCTGCTATGGTTGCTTCAACTAAATCTAAAACACGGTCACAGATTTTACGCTCTTTTTTTGCCCACCAGCGTAAATCATCCCGAAATTGAGAATCGAAAATAACACTTCTATCGCTCACGACTCGCGCGTTCCCTTGCGCCTAACGGCGACGCGGGGTCGCTCGTCAATACCTAACTCCTGACACAGTTCGGCTAGGCTTTCAGATCTTGACTCTGGTTCATTCTCGATCGCATCTGCCCTTTCCATAGCTGCAATAAGTTTTTGAGCATTGGCAGGAGATCTAAAAAGGTGTAGAGTTTCTAGAATATTGTTAAGTTCATCAGCAGCTAAAATCGCTACATCTTCTTTCCCTTGTCGAGTAACAACTATAACGCTTCGATCTGCGATCGCTTCATCTAGTATTGAGGCTAAATTCTGGCGTAGATTAGTATAGTTTGTTTGTTTGGCTAACATATAATTAAGTACACATATCTGTACTTAAGATAGCAGATAATTGAAGCAACATGATAAATAAGCGATCGCCTTTGATTTAAGGTTTTACGATATTTGTAGAAAATGTAGGCTTAATTGCTGATTTCCTTAACTTGTGACTAATGTTCAACCATCCGTAGCTGAACAATTCTTGCGCTATGCTCGATCGCGCTTAAGATCGTAAATGACTTTTTCGGCTAACCAATTGGGAGAACGACCAGGATGACTTGTTAGAGTACCAGACAAAAGACGATTAGCTGTTTGTTGATTGTGTACCAGTCTTAGTAGTTCACGGCGCAGTTTGGGACTAACGCGATCGAGTAAAGAAGCATTATGATTACTTATTGTGGGTACAGAGTTAACTAGAGAAGGTTTGTATGCCCTATTTAGATGCCAAGCAATAACACCAGTACCTACTGCTAAGCCAGTTATACCAACAATTTTCTTAAAGTCGTCTGTGGGTTCGGGATATCTCGATCGATCTCTATAATCCCGATAAGAGAAATTCTGGCTTAAGGTTAGTTCCAAGTCATTGGATTCATTAACTAAATTATCTTCATTAGCGCGAACGGGTAACGCCATCAAACTACTAACAATACTCGTACTAATTAAAGTTGTCAGAATTGTTTTTAAAATAAATATTTTGTTCATATTAATCGATCGTCAACTTGCTTTTACATATATTTTGACGATCAAATATGACAACAAAATGTCATAAATGTGATGCAAATTACAAATCAGGTATTACTGCCACTGCATCAATCTCAAACAACATTCCTTCCTCTGCTAGCCTAGGAACAGGAATAAGGGTACTAGCTGGCTTATGGTTAGACCAAAAAGAATTTCTTTCGGCAGAAATCAAACGTAGTTTTTCTTCATTATGAGCGACTGAAAGAATGGTAATTTTTACTACATCTTCTGGCGTAGCACCCACTGCGGTAAGTGCAGTTCGTAAATTGGCAAAGGATTGCTTCATCTGAGTGGCAAAATCAGCAGCAACTAGATTGTCATGTTCATCTACTCCATACTGTCCAGCTATATAAACAAGTTTTGAACCAGATGGCACAACAACAGCTTGAGTATATCCATAGTCAGATGGATTGTTTAGTTCAGGGGGATTAATATATTCCATTAGCGATACCTCTTCAATATTTTCTGTGACGAGCTTTAGCAATAACTAATGAACGTCGGCGCGATCGCTTGACTTGTTGTCCAACTAAAATACTTAGTAACACAACCACTACTCCTACAAGCTGAATTGGTGTAAGGGTCTGATTGAGAAAGATAAAGCCGATGAGTGTGGCAACAACAGGACTCATCAATCCTAGATAGGAAACTGCTGAGGCAGAAAGCTTATCGATTCCTTTAAACCAAAGAGTGTAAGCTAATCCAGTACCGACTATGCCTAAGTAGGCAAAACCCAATAAGTTAATGCCTGAAAGCTCAGTAAATCTCCCTTCAACTAGTAAGGCAATCGGTAGCAGAATAATTCCTCCAACTGTCAATTGCCATCCTGTAAAAACAATTAGAGAAACAGGACTTTCCCATTGCTTAACTAACACAGTTCCCAAACCCATTGTTGCTGCACCAGCGAGCGCAGCTATAATACCAATACTATCAAGACGTGCATCAGGGCTTAGTACTAGCAAGCCAACGCCGATAAAGCCAGCAATGGCAGCTATCACAGATAGTTTAGAAGGTTTTTGATTTAATATTACCCAAGAAAAAAGCACCACCAATAAAGGCTGTATTGCTCCTGCTGTAGCAGCAACGCCTCCTGGAAGACGGTAAGCTGCGACAAATAACAAAGCTTGAAAGATACCAATATTCAACCCACCTAAAAGAAAAATACGCCACCACCACACACCCTTGGGTAATTGCTTTGACCCTATAGTTAGTAAAATACCAATAGGTAGCGATCGCAAAGAAGCGACTAACAAGGGATGGTTGGGAGGCAAAAACTCAGTAGCGACAAAATAAGTTGTTCCCCAGCTTATAGGAGCTAAAGATGCGATCAAAATATCAAGACTGCTAGCACTCCGTTTTTTCATTTAACAGTAGTCCAACTTATCAACACCAGTTATAGTAAAACTTTTGGAGTGGTTCAATCTTCTACAAACTTTCTGAATTTTGTCTATTCTTTCGGATTTATCTAGCTTTGGTATTACTCATAACCGATCTCGATAAGTTTTGGGAGTTAATCCTGTATACTTGCGAAACACCTTATTTAAATGGCTTTGATTGGCAAAACCACATTCTAAGGCTATTTCAGCAATCGATCCCTCTCGCTGTCTGAGTAATTGTTTGGCTTTTTCGATACGCTGTTGATTAACATACTGATGTGGCGAGATTCCCATTGCTTGTTTAAATCGATCGGCAAAGTAGCAACGACTCATTCCAATTTGCTTTGCCATTACTTCTAAGCTTAAATCTCGGTCTAAATAAGCATTAATATAATCAAGGGTTTGACGGAGTTTGTATGGTGCTAATCCTTGCGAATACTTACGAAATTTTGGCTCGAACACGCAATAATTACGTAAAAGATGAATAACTAAAATGTTAGTAAGTGATTCTAAATATAATCGTTCACCAAGACTGTTGTTTTGTATTTGAGCCCAAAATAACCCAGCTAATTGTTCGATTTGAGCATCTTTGGTTTTTAAAACTGGTAGTAATTCGATTTTATCAGGATTGAGGCATTCGGTTTCTATGGCTACTCTACGTAGTAGATCGGGTTTAATTAATACGTGTAGAGTTTCGTCTACTGTTTGCCAGGCAGTAAAACCAGAAACTTCTGCGGGACAGAGATAAAATTCTCCTGCATTCATCTGTCCATCGTACTCTCCGTGATGATTGAAATGCGTTATTTGTCGTTGGTTTTCAGTGAGAAAAAAGGTAATTAGATGATGAGATAATCCTTTGTCTACTTCTAATTCTCCTGGCAAATCATGTCGATAATGAACAATTAAATCTTCTTCTACGCTCACTGACTGCTTAGATATAACAGGTTTATTGGCGAAAATAGCTAATGGATTGACAGACATTCTTTAAGTAATAATTTAGATTCTCAATTACGTCTTTTTATATACTGTGGTTAGTAGCCAATGAAAAAGTCAAATGCAGCTCGTCAAAAATTTTAAAAATGAGCTTCAGAGCATTACTGAGTATTGGTCGCCTAAAATTATTGGTCAGGTAAATAATCAATCGAACAACAACTCACATTAACATAAACATATTTTACAAAGGTCGCGATCGCTGTTGACAATTCAATCAAATCATGCATCAGATATCGGGGTTCAGAGCAAAAAGATAATTGATATGAGTCAATTGACAGTTGTGGCTAAAATCAAAGCACAATCTAGCTTGGAAACTGTATTGCCAACTACTATCGCAAGTGAATGAGCGCGAGTTTTTTTCTTGAAAAAAGATAATAATTCTGACAATTTAATTATACTAAATTTAGTTTATTTTCGATACATTTTATTTTGAGATTTAATTTACAAACAGAAAAAAATAAGCTAATAACTAGAGCAAATATCCTTGTTTCAATTTGAAAATTACCCTATTCTAATTTACTAACTATAAGTTCATTATAGAAAATAACTCTCTGAATCTATTTTTAGATTGAGTTATTAAAATAAAAAAATGTCAATTAAGTCTTAAAGTTAAAAAATACTAAAAATTATCTAAAAATATATGTTTTTAGTAAAAAATATAGATAGAGGCAATCAATAATTAACCCTATCACTTAGAGTAAATTAAAAGTTAACGAAAACAACAAAATTAATTAACTCATTACGGGAGAAAAACAACATAAAAGTTGTAAAAAGCAAAAAAAATTCGACCGAGTTTTTTGCCAGACCTACTAAAGTTTAAATCCTTAGCCTAAAGCAGTAAGCAACATTCACGCCACTTGTAGAAAAAAACATTAAAGGTTGAACATCATGACAAGGAGAACCTTTGCTACTCTAGATGCAAATGAAGCAGTCGCTAGAGTGGCTTATAAGCTTAACGAGGCGATCGCGATCTATCCCATTACCCCCGCTTCACCAATGGGAGAATGGGCAGATGCTTGGTCATCCCAAGGAATTCCCAATCTTTGGGGTACAGTACCCAGTGTAGTTGAGATGCAATCAGAAGGTGGAGCAGCAGGAGCAGTACACGGGGCATTGCAAGCTGGCTCTGTAACTACTACCTTTACTGCTTCCCAGGGCTTACTGTTAATGATTCCCAACTTATATAAAATTGCGGGAGAACTTAGCAGTGCGGTTATTCATGTTGCTGCCCGTTCTTTAGCAGCTCAAGCCTTGTCAATTTTTGGGGATCACAGTGATGTAATGGCAGCCCGCGCTACAGGTTTCGCTTTATTGTGTTCTGCTTCGGTGCAGGAAGCCCATGACTTTGCCTTAATTGCTCAAGCAGCTACGCTAAAAACGCGAGTACCCTTTATTCACTTTTTTGATGGCTTTCGTACCTCCCACGAAATTCAGAAGATTGAATTGTTAGAAGAGAGTGATTTGCGATCGCTGATTGATGATGAATTAGTTTTGGCTCATCGTGCTAGAGGGCTGACTCCAGATCGTCCCGTTTTGCGGGGAACTGCCCAAAACCCAGATGTTTACTTCCAAGCTCGCGAAAGTGTTAACCCCTTCTATAATGACTGTCCTGAAATCGTTCAGCAGTTAATGGACAAATTTGGCGAACTAACAGGAAGGCATTATCGCTTATATGAATATCACGGTGCAACCGATGCGGAAAGGGTAATCGTGCTAATGGGTTCGGGATGTGAAGCTGTTCACGAAACAGTGGATTATCTCACCGAACGAGGAGAAAAAGTAGGGGTACTCAAAGTTCGTTTGTATCGTCCTTGGGATGCTCAGAGTTTGGTTTCCGTACTACCCAAAACCGTAGAGAAAATTGCCGTACTCGATCGCACTAAAGAACCTGGTTCAGGTGGCGAACCCTTGTATTTAGATGTAGTTACGGCAATTTGTGAGTATTGGCAAGCAGGAGAAGCTTCGGGAACAGGGGAAGCAGGGGAGAATATTAAACTGAATTCTTCCTTACCCAGAATAGTTGGGGGACGCTATGGTCTTTCCTCGAAAGAATTTAATCC
>JASJDI010000120.1 GCA_030065155.1 Xenococcaceae cyanobacterium MO_188.B29 | reverse complement strand
TGGTCAACTAGAAAACTTCCCCCAAGCAACAGAATATCTGGACAAGGCATTTACTGCTGCTCAACAAATCGATAATTCATCCCGCAGAGCCTGGGTTTTAACAGCGATCGCCGAGACCATTGGTCAACTAGAAAACTTCCCCCAAGCAACAGAATATCTGGACAAGGCATTTACTGCTGCTCAACAAATCGATAATTCATCCGACAGAGCCGAGGTTTTAATAGCGATCGCCCAGACTTATGGTCAACTAGAAAACTTCCCCCAAGCAGGGGAATATCTGGACAAGGCATTTACTGCTGCTCAACAAATCGATAATTCATCCCACAGAGCCTGGTTTTTAAGTGCGATCGCCCAGACTTATGGTCAACTAGAAAACTTCCCCCAAGCAGGGGAATATCTGGACAAGGCATTCACTGCTGCCCAACAAATTGATTATTCATACCACAGAGCCGAGGTTTTAAGTGCGATCGCCGAGACCATTGGTCAACTAGAAAACTTCCCCCAAGCAGGGGAATATCTGGACAAGGCATTCACTGCTGCTCAACAATTTGATGATTCATCCGACAGAGCCGAGGTTTTAAGTGCGATCGCCGAGACCATTGGTCAACTAGAAAACTTCCCCCAAGCAAAGGAATATCTAGACAAGGCATTCACTGCTGCCCAACAAATCGATAATTCATCCGACAGAGCCAGGGTTTTAATAGCGATCGCCGAGACTTATGGTCAACTAGAAAACTTCCCCCAAGCAGGGGAATATCTAGACAAGGTATTCACTGCTGCCCAACAAATCGATAATTCATACGGCAGAGCCAGGGTTTTAACATCAATAACTCAAACCCAAGTAAAATTTTCTTACTGGAGACAAGCCCATAATACAGTATCTAAATGTCCCACGGATGAATGTAGAGTAGAATCTCTAGCTCATATCCTAACTGGTTGGGCGGAAAAGAAAAATCCTGCTTTAGTAGATAAAAAATCAGATTAATTTTTTGATCTCTAAGTTTTATCCTTTACTAATTGCCTAGATTCTTCTTGACGCTCTTGCTCTTGTTTACTTCTTCTAGGTTGGAAATCCTGTAACAATCCCATCAAAGCGGGAATTACTGTGGGAGTTAAGAAAGTAGAGAGAGCTAAACCACCAGTTAGAGCAATACCCAAACCCTGATAGAGTTCCGCGCCTTTCCCTGGAAGGATAGCCAGGGGTAACATCCCCAGTACGCTAGTTCCTGCTGACATGAAAATGGGACGCAAGCGATCGCCTACAGCATAATAAAGAGAAGCATCGTATTCCATTCCTTCTTCCTGGAGTTGTAAAGCGCGATCGACTAGTAAAATGGCGTTATTCACTACTACCCCTGTTAAGATTACAAAACCCAACCCTGTAATCATATCGAGGGGAACAACTACGCCAGGAATACAATTAGCAATTACTAGAGATAATAATGCGCCAGTCATCCCCATTGGTACGGTTGCCATAATTAGTAGGGGGTAAGTAAAAGAGCGATATAAAGCAACCAGTAGCAGATAGGTAATTACTAGAGATAGTAAAAAAGTAGAGCCTAACTGGAACAGGGTTTCCGCTAAAACATCTGCTGAACCTGCTAATTCTAAACGGAAGCCAGGAGGTAAACTATTACGCAGTGGTTCGAGAATTTCTTCTTCTGTTCGATCGATTAATGCCCCTAGAGGTGCTTCTCTGGATACACTAGCAGTTAGGGTAATCGATCGCTCTAAGTCTACATGGTTGATAGCATCAGCACCAGTGGTTTCTAAGACTTCTGCTACGTCTGATAATTGTACCCTTTGACCAGAACCATTATAAATAGCTAGTTGGCGGAGTTGTTCAGGGGTTTCAACAAAGGTATTTTGTAATTCGACGGTGACATCTATTTCTCGTTTACCATCAACAAATTCAGAGGCTCGCAAACCACCTAAAGCAGCCTGAATCATATCACCTATTTCTGATTCTGATAATCCTACTTCTGCTAGACGTTCGCGGTTGGGTATTACTTGTAATTCTGGCGCACCAGTAACAAAATTAGAACGAACATTTTGAATTCCTGCTAACTGTCTAATTTGTGGGGTTATTTGTTGTTGTAGTTGGTTTAATTCTTCTAAGTCTTCGCCGATAATTTGTACCTCGAATTCTTTACCAGGATCGCGGAAAATAGATATACGCCTGGGTACAAGAAACCGATAACCAGGGAAATTTGCCCCCGCTTCTCGCAGACGGTTAACTAGATTGTCTAAATTATTACCTGTAGCTAATTCTGGTTCGACAAAACCCGCAATTGCTCTTAATCCTGGACGATGGACGTAAATAGTCCGCATGATTCCTGATTGTTCTCGAATAAAATCTCTTGGTGCTTGAGAAAGTTCTACTGCTTCGGGAATACTCGTACCTGGAAAGGGTTCAGCTAGCCATAAAATTATGTTGCGGTTTCCTTCGGGGAGGTAGTCAGCAGGAGGAAGTAGTTGGAAACTAGTGAATAATAAGATTATGGGGAGTGCTAAAACAAATAAACGACGTTTCAGTTTGCCTCTTCCTAGTGACCAACGGACGGTTTTTAGCAGAAAATTCTCTAATTTAGTTTGTAAAAGGCGGAAAATTGCTGAATTTTGGTGCACAGCACGTTCTAACCAATTACCAACTCTGTATTCTCCTCCTGCCAACATTTGATCGGCTTCTGCTCGTTTGAGAAACAGTCCCGCTAACATGGGAATTAGGGTTAAGGCAGCAAATAGGGAAAACATTACGGAAGCGGAAAGAGCAATCCCTATATCAAAAAATAGTTGTCCTGCTTCCCCTGTAACTAAGACGATAGGTGCAAACACTGCCACGGTAGTTAAAGTAGAAGCTAACATCGCGCCACCTACTTCCTGAGTCCCATCGATCGCAGCTTTCATCGGCGTTTTACCTTGCTGCATATGGGTAAAGACGTTTTCTAAAACAACGATCGCATTATCTACCACCATCCCCACAGCAAAGGCTAACCCTGCTAAACTAATTACATTCAGGGTACGACCTAAGATATAGAAAACAATAAAGACTGTAATCAAAGTAGTGGGAATCGCGATCGCAATTACACCAACTGTTCTTAATGAACCCAGGAATAACAATAATATTAAAGCTGCCAGAATTGCACCGATAAATAGATTACTCTGGACAAAAGAAATCGACTCATTAATATAGTCATTTTCGTCATAGGGAATATCAAAGGCAATCCCTTCTCCCTCGCGATCGAATCTGGCTTCTAAATCTACTAAAGCTTCTCTGATTCCTGCGGATATTTCAGGGACATTGCCCCCTACTTGGCGAATAATCCCGACAGCAACCGCAGGTTCGTTATTTCTAATTAAAGCTCTATCTTGGATAGCGCGACCCATTCTGGCTTCTGCCACATCCCCCAGATAAACCGTCCCTGACTCATCCCGACGCAGTACAAATCCTTCTAATTGTTCAACATCATTAATCCGACTAACAGTTCTAACACGATACTCTCTTCTTCCTAATACTAAAGGGCCTCCGCGAATATCTCGGTTATTATTGCGGAGACTACTAGCTACATCGCCAATGGTAAGATTGCGATCGGCTAAGGCTTTAGGATCGACTACTACTTCAACTTCTCTTTCTCTCCCGCCAGAGACTAAAAACTGTCCTACACCCTGTACTTGACGGAAGCGAGGGACAACTATATCATCCACCAAATCCCGATAGTGATAATCATCAGCAGTAAAGCCTTCTTTGGGTGTCAAAATTACCCACATCATCGGACTACTACTACCGCTTACTACCTCTACATCGGACTCATCCGCTTCTGTGGGTAGTGCTTCTACTTGCTGTAACTTATTAAGAACATCGACTAAAGATCGATCGATATCGCTATCCCAGTCAAACTCCACATTAATGGTACTAATACCTGCCCGACTGGTACTGGTAATTTCCTGTATTCCTTGAACCTCTTCTAATCTTTCTTCAATAGGACGAGTTACTAAATCTTCTACTTCCGCAGGAGAAGCACCCAGATAGGGAGTAGTAATACTTATTTCAGGTCGATCGCCTCCTGGTTGTAATTCTAAAGGTAATTGGAATAAAGCAAGAATGCCGAATAGTGCTAAAAGGCAAAATAATACTCCTGTGCCGTGTCGCCAACGAACGGCGGTTCTAATTAAGCTCATTTGTTTTAATTGTTAATTGTTATTTATATATAGGTAGGGGCGAACAGCCATTCGCTCCTACAACGGTCAATAATTAGTTGTTACTTCTTAATTAGTTGTTACTTCTTGTCGGCGTTGTGTTTTCTCTGTAGAACTGTCAATACTTAATGCACCAGCACCAGCATAAATAGTCATTAACAATCCGCCAATTAGACCAATATTTTTGAGAAAAGAATTCATTTCACCAGGATCTGCGAGGGGATTGTGAAATACTAAAGTTGCAGGAATTAAAAATAAAATCAGTAGAATTGAACCAATCTTGACTTTGTAACCAAATAACAAAGAAAGACCCCCAAGTAATTGAAAAGCGATCGTAAAAATCAATAAAACTTCGGGGATAGGTAAACCAGTATTTGCCATCATTTCAGCTGTGCCAGCAAAACCCAAAATTTTACCAATTCCTGAGTTAATAAAGATGATGCAAAGACAAATACGAGCAGCTAAAGGAATATATTTCATTTTGTGTTTGACTCCTAATTTATTTATTGTAAGAAGGTGATTTTTGAGATTCTGCGTAATCAGAAGAAAGTTTATTTGATTGAGAAACAGTAGGACTAAGGTTACGTTTTCCTGTGAAATAATCTTCAATCCAACTTTTTAAAACTATTAAGCGATTGGATAAACCAGGAAGATAATATAAGTGAATAGCTAACCATAGAAGCCAAGCAAACCAGCCTTGGAGGGGAATTCTGCCAAATAGATAGGCAACTCCTGCATTGCGAGCGATTATAGCTGCTGTTCCTTTGTTGAAATAATTAAAAGGTTTGGGAGATAATTTTTGAAGCTGTCGTTTTAAGTTACTAGCCACTGCTGTCCCTTGCTGCAAGGCTTCGGGTGCAATTCCTAGCAATGGTTTGCCGTCGTGCTCGACGTATGCCACATCTCCCACTGCATAAACTTCGGGATAATCTAATAGTTGCAAGGTGGAACGTACACAAACTTGCTCGCTTTTGGCGGTAGATATTTTATCGGCATCACTAGGAAGATTTGCTTCTACTCCTGCTGTCCAAATAATAGTTGCTGTTTCGATTATCGTACCTTCGTCTAATTCTACTACTCCAGGCATCACAGAACGAACGCGAGTTTGAAAATGAATTTTGACTCCGCGACGGCGTAGTTGTTTGCCAGTGTAGTCTCCCAAATGTTTGGGGAAATCAGCAAGTAATCTTTGTTTAGAATGGATGAGTATTATTCTTACCTGTTTGGGATCGAGTTCGGTATATTCTTGCGTTAAAATAGTTTGAATTAACTCCTGTAAAGCCCCTGCTAATTCTACTCCTGTCGCACCACCACCGACTATGGTAAAAGTTAACAACTGTTGCCGTCTGTCCCAATCATTGCAGGTAACAGCACGTTCTATATTACTAAAAATGCGATCGCGCAAAGCTACTGCATCATTTAATGTTCTTAAGGGATAAGTGTGTTTAGGTGCGCCATCGATACCAAGAAACTTAGTTTTACTACCCGTAGCTATTACCAAATAATCATAATTAATATTTTCGCGGTCTGTTGTAATAAATTTACGCTTGAAATCGATTGCTAAAACTTCTGCTTGAAAGAAACGGGCATTATTACAAGAACGTAGATATTTGTTCAAGGGATAGGCGACAGTTTTCGGAGGTATAAAACTAGTAGCTACTTGATAGAGCAAAGGCACAAAAGTATGATAGCTATTTCGGTCTATTAATAAGACTTCTGCATCAACTTTGGCTAAATTTGCTATTGCTCTTAATCCCGCAAAGCCAGCACCGATAATTACTATCTTTGGTTTTTTATAAGACATAATTTTTACTATAGTTTGATTTTATTTGGTAGATGAGCAAAAAACATAAATAAAGTTGATTTTTAGTTGTTATTTAAGACAAAATTTTCTTTAAATAGTAAATTGTATGACCTTCAGGAAAGTCCTCAAGTTCTCCATAAACTGTATAACCAAGTTTTTGATAAAAATTCAAAGCTTGAAAATCAAATGTATAAAGTCTGGCTCTTTTTATACCTTTATTTATGGCTTTTTGTTCGGCAGATTTAATTAAATACTTTCCTATTCCTTGTCCTCTGTAGTCTGTATCCACCCAAATTGTATCTATATATAACCACTGACCCCAATCAATATAACTTATTAAACCGCCAACTAATTTTTGTGGTTTTACTTCTGCATAAACTTCGATAAAATTAGGTCGATCGGTTTTCAAGCGATCACGCAGTGCCTCGCCATAGGCGAGATCGCATTCAATGACTTGTTCAGACTGAGATTGATTAAATTCAAATAATTTCTTAGTGATTAATTCGCGTCTTTCTTCACTGTTAGTATCGTTAAAAATAATCTTATCTGTGTCTAATTGTATAAACATTTTTTTATTTGAATTAATTATTATGAATGATTTATTTAGCGATCAGCGTAGCTGGCAGGGCATGCCCGATCGCGCTTTTAATTTATATTAAATATTGCTTAATTACTTTCAGCTTTAAGTTCTTCAGCAACTCCATTAATGTTAATCTCGATTAATCCTGGTAATAGAAGTGAGGTTTCGTAATCTGGGTAAAGCCTTTCTATCTCATCAGCAATATCTTGCTTTTCCTCATCATCAACTACTTCATCATTCTCTAGTGATTGACTTACTAGGTTGCGGAAGGTTTCAATATAATCGATCTGAGCAGTAATAAGTACATTGGGACTATCGGGTTTGGTATGACCAGGATAAACTTGCTGAAGATCGGGAAATCTCTGTTGAATTTCTCTTAAGGTGTTGAGCCAATTGCCAGTGTTTCCTTCAAACAAACCAGGGGTTTTATTGCCATTAACTAAGTCTCCCATAAACATCACTTGTTGTGCTGGAAGATAGTAAGTTGTAGTCGTATCAGATTCATTAGTCGGGAAGTCGTAAGCAATAATATTAACACCATCAATAGTAAGAGTTTGTCCGTCCTCTACAATAGAATTAGGTAAAGGAATCTCTTCTAAATCTGGAAAATCTTGTCCTAATTGCCGATTACGATTTTCTATATAACCACGTCCATCACTTTGGATGCTGTCAAAAGTAATTTGAGAAGCATAAATAGGAATATCTCTACCTGCTGCTTCTAAAAATACTGGTAATCCACCAAAATGATCTGTATGAGGATGAGTAATCAGAATTGCCAGAATTGGTTTATTAAACTGCTGTAAATTTTCAAGAGCGTATCTAGCTTGTGAAAGCAATCTACCTGTATCAATTAAGATTAAACCTTCTTCTGTTTCTATTGCGTAGTAATAAATTTCTTCAAACGGTGGAGAAGTATAGTAATTATGTATGGTGATATTGTCGCGATTGCTTTCAGTTTGCGCCACAATTGGTTGAGATACACTTAGTATAATTGTCCCAAGTAAGCTCATGATAAGCAACATCGTTTTTAAGAAAAAAGAATTCAAGTGCGATCGATTCATCATTCTGATTTAAATAGATATTTTCTCGAAGTTTTAAATTAGTAGGAACGTTTTGCGAAATGCCCCTACAGGCGATGATCACGAAGTGCCTCGCTTGGCGATATCGCGTTTATGTCTTAACCAAGCATCTACAGAAATACGATCAAAACCTACTCCTGCTAACAGAATAAATAAGACAATATTGTAAATTAATTGGCTGCTAGCTACATCCCACTTTTGAGTGATTGTGACACCATACATTAAGACAATCATCAAAATAAAACAGGCAATCAAAGCACTCCGCGTAAATAAACCGATAGTTATCAACGCACCCACTATTAATTCTACTGGCGGTACTAAAGCAGCATTAATTCTGACCAAAAATTCAGGAATCCAAGAATCCTGCATAGTATTAACCATTGCATCCATAAAGCCAGGAATGTTAAAAATTCTAGTAGCCCCATGATTGAAGTAATTAATGCCAACAACAATCCGCAGTAAGGTATAGGCAGCAACAATATCGATTGTTCTTAAACCGAGACTGGTTTTATGTTTAGTGTGGGTTTTGTTTTCGAGCATGATTCAAATTGGCTAGAGTATTTAATATCATTTTCTTTAAATTGTTCAATAGTCATGAATAGCATTGGCTAATTCCGTTATTTATGGTCAATAATTATTACTTATGACTTACTACCTTCACTGCAGCACTATCTCTTAGTCCATCTCCTCCTCTAACTACAATATTTTGCCCTTCTTCTAATTCAGGATTATCAATAACTACCTCACTACCCAAATCTGCAACCATTTCTACTTCTAACTGTTGTGCTTGATTATCATTTACTGCAAATAACAACCATTCATTACCTCGTCTGGTTAAAGCATCGCGGGGAACAATAAAAGTATCTGCATTCTCTACTGGCATAGCTAAACTTGCTTGAATTGCCATCCCTGGTAACAATCCTTGGGGTGGATTATCTAAACTGACTCTGACTAACTGTCGGCGAGAAGATGTATTGGCAGTGGGAACTACTGCGGTGATTTCTGTCTCTTGCTGCCAATTAGGTAATGCGCGAGTATTTAGGGTGACTCTCATTCCTGGTGCGACTTGTCCGCTTAAGCTTTCAGGAATTTCTAAAAAGATATCTAAAGATCGATCGCTCACTAAAGTTAGGATGGGATCGCTTACCTCTACGTAATCGCCAGGATCGACATCCCGCGACTGAACTATTCCAGAGAAAGCAGCTTTAATTTCCGTGCGCTGCATTCCCAACTCTGCTTGTTCTACCGCAGCTTGTGCAGCAGCAACTAACCCTTGTTGTGCCTCAATTTCTTCCCTCGTAGGGCCTGCCTGTGCTTCTGCTAATAAAGCTTGGACACGAAACTTCTCACTAGTAGCAGCATCGGCTGTGGCTCTAGCTTCTACTAATGCTCTGCGTGATAATGCTCCTTCTTCTGTTAAACCAGAAATCCTGGCTAGATTATCTTGTGCTTCTAATTCCCTAGCGATCGCTGTATTTAACTCTGCTCTTCTTTGGGCTATAATCTCAGGGCGAGTACCGACTTGCAATCGAGCTAAGTTACTTCTTTCTTGTGCTAACCTGGCTCTTGCTTCAGCCAAAGCTAGTCTGGGATCGGCATCATCTAATATCGCCACAGTCATTCCAGGGGTAACACGATCGCCTTCTCGAACTAAAACTCTCTGGACTGTACCATCAATTTGCGGACTTAAAGTAGCTCTTTCTCCTGCTTCTACTTGTCCTAATAACCTGATTTGTCTGTTACCTGTACCAGTGGTTAAAGCTATAGTTTCGACTGGTCTAGGAGGTGGTGCTTGAGTACTAGTCTGAGCCTTTGGTGCGGATGAAGGTACAAATATTTGCCATAAAGCAGTTCCTCCTCCTAAAAGCAAGATTGCTAGCAACCATCCACTAAATTTACTTTTGTTTTTGCCGTTGTCCTGTCGTTTTTCTATTGCTGAATCTTCTGAATTGATTTCTAATTCTGAAGTCTGCTGGGGTGGTTTTTCTGCTGATTTCATGGCTTTTATAAATTCTATTTTGTTAACGTTACGATGCGTATTTTTAGTTTATTTTAAAAAAAAATCTCTGTCAAGTTTTTTAGCAGCATCAAAAATCTGATTTATTACAGGTTTGAGCTTGATTAACTTTCTTTATATTTACTTAATTATTTTAGAAGTCTAATCGGTAAATGTGACACAAAAATGTCAAAGCTTTAAGAGAGTAGCGATTTACTCTAACAAAGGTGCTATCTCTTATCAACACAAAAAAGGGGGGAAATTATTTAAAATAATATTCCTCCCTAGATTATTTACTTAGAAGCAAGATGTTTTGAATTTAAATTAGTTCGGACTATTCCTATAATTAGGAGTTGATAATAGCTTCCTCAATAAGAACGCTAGTTTGAGTTTGTTCAGTTAAATCAGAATCAGAAGCACTTTTATCTTTACTTCCATCACAAGCCTGTGCTGCTAAAGGTGCAACCACAAAAGCAAAGGTAAGAACACCAGCGAAAAAGGGCATTAATTTAATTTTCATGTGTTATCTCGTTGAGTGTGTAAGTTGAATAGTTATTTTTAAATATGCAGAATGAATATGACATGAATATGACAGATAGCTCGATCGCCTCAAAAGAAAAATCGACTTATACTATATTTTTATATCTAGGTACTGAAGTAGCTGGACATAAATAATTGAAGAGTAACAAAATCAAACCTGATGGTGAGATAAAAAGTAATGCTAATCGACCTTAGAAGTGATACGATTACTCAACCAACACCAGCAATGCGAGAGGCTATTGCTACTGCGAAGGTGGGTGATGATGTCTTTGGCGACGATCCAACTGTTAACGCACTAGAGAGTTATGTGGCTGAACTGCTTGGTAAAGAGGCAGCTATTTTTATGCCTTCTGGCACGATGACCAATCAAGTTGCCTTACGTACTCATACAGAACCTGGAGATGAAATTATTGTAGAATCTCAAGCCCACATTTACTACTATGAGGGAGGCGCGCCTGCTGTTTTGTCAGGTGTAATGTGCCATCTGGTTCAAGGTAAACAGGGAATTTTTAACGCCTCAGACCTTACTAAGACTTTGCGTCCTCCAGATGTTCATTTTCCCAAAACCAAATTAGTTTGTCTAGAAAATACTCATAATCGCGGTGGGGGAAAAGTTTATCCACTCTCAGAAATAAAGGCAATTGCTCAAGTTTGTCAGGAACATAAACTTAAATTTCATTTAGATGGAGCGCGGTTTTGGAATGCTTGTATTGCCACAGGTATTTCTGAAGCAGACTATGCTCAGCCATTTGATACAGTAAGTGTCTGTTTTTCTAAAGGACTGGGTGCGCCCATTGGTTCTGCTTTAGTCGGTTCTAGAGAGTCGATCGAGCGAGCAAGAAGATTCCGTAAAATGTTTGGTGGAGGAATGCGTCAAGCGGGGATCATAGCAGCAGGAGCTTTATATGCCTTGAAGCATCATAGGGAACGTCTGGCAGAAGATCACATCAATGCCAAAATTCTGGCAGAAGGGCTACATCAAATCCAGGGAATTGAAATTAATCCTGAAGATGTTCAGACAAACATTGTCATTTTCCATACGACATCAATTTCAGCGCAAACTTTAGTAGAACAGTTAAACGAAAAGGGAGTAGCTGTTTTAGCAGTTGGCTCAAACTCTCTTAGAGCCGTTACCAACCTAATGGTCGATCGAGAGCAAATTCAACAAGTCCCAGGTTTAGTAGAGGCAGCAATTAATGCCAAATAGAAACTAAGTAGTCGTGCAAAACGGACATCTCACGCTGACGAGCAAAGCTCGCCAGTCGTGTCCTCATTAATTGGATAGTTGAGATAGGGTTTAGGTGTTAGGGTTTAGGTGTTAGGGAAAAATGGAATGTACAAATAATTTTGCGCTTGGTACTTATCTCATCTTAATTTAAACAAGAAGTTAATGAAGCTCAAAGAAGTCGTACCCTGGGGTAGAAATCTGGAAGAATACAAACTGATGTTTAATCTTTCAGAAGCAGACTTAAATGCCCAAATATTGGGATGTGGTGATGGTCCTGCTAGTTTCAATGCAGAAATGACTGAGTTAGGGTATTCTGTTACATCTTTCGATCCTATTTATCAATTTTCTGCCCAGCAAATTGAAGAGAGAATTGAGGCTGTCTACGATACAGTTATTTCTCAGGTCAAACAAAATGCTCATCGTTATGTGTGGAAAAATTTTCGCGATGCAGATCAACTGGGCAAGTGTCGTCTAGCAGCAATGAAGAAATTTTTAGCCGATTATGAGACTGGAAAAAAAGAAGCGCGTTACCTACCTCAATCTTTACCTAATCTAGATTTGTCAGATAATCAGTTTGAACTGTGTTTGTGTTCTCATTTTCTCTTTCTTTATTCCGAACAGCGATCGATCGATTTTCACCTATCCTCTATTCGTGAACTACTGCGTGTCTGTTCAGAAATTCGCATCTTTCCTTTGCTACAATTAGATAGTCAACCATCCTCCTATGTAGAGTCTGTAATTCAAGAGTGCGATCGACAAGGCTATCAAGTCCAAATTCAACAAGTAGCCTACGAGTTTCAAAAAGGTGGCAATCAGATGTTGAAGATTAACAGTTATGATAGATAAGTACTTTCTTACAATAGATTATTAGTTAAACTTAATTCAATTATCGGAATTTTCTTAAGCATTAATTTATTTTTCTGACTACACTAAGTATAAGGGAACTACTATATTCTTCCACTGGAATATTTTTAGAGGAAAAAAATACTGAATGGCTAATTTGGACTATCGCAGACAACAAACTTCTCAGAGGCAAGGCTATACAAAACAGCATCCATTCCAAGATAGTGCTCTCGGTTTAGTTTCTACTATCAGTTTTCCCGCCATTGTTGGTACTGCCGATATGATGCTCAAATCCGCAGAGGTAATCATGGTTGGTTACGAGAAAATCGGTAGCGGTCATTGTACAGCAATTGTTCGAGGTAATATTGCTGATGTTCGTCTAGCAGTAGAAGAAGGAGCAAAAGTAGCAGAACAATTTGGGCAACTCGTATCTAAATTAGTTATTCCTCGACCTATGCCCAACTTAGAAGCGATATTTCCCATTGGTAGTAATTTAGTAGAATTAGTACAAAAAAGAAGAGGCTATAGTCGTCTAAGTAATCGTTCTATTGGTTTATTAGAAACAAGAGGTTTTCCTGCTATGGTAGGGGCAGCCGATGCAATGCTCAAGTCGGCAGATGTACAATTAGCTTCCTACGAGAAAATAGGTGATGGTTTATGTACAGCAATTATTCGCGGTTCTGTAGCTAATGTAGCTGTAGGCATCGAAGCAGGAATGCACGAAGCAGAAAGAATTGGCGAATTACACGCTGTTATGGTCATTCCTCGACTATTAGAAGATTTAGAACATACTCTACCCGTCGCCAGTTACTGGATGGATGAACCAGAACCTCTACCTATACTTCTACCTAATACAGTTAAGGAAAGAGAAGTAATTACATTGCCTCAAGCAGATACAAAACCAATGCCTTTAAGAAGAAAAGTCGAAATTGAAGAATTGTAACCTAATTAATATACGTCTATTTGTAAAATAACCTAACCTTGTGAGACACTTCTCTCTCCCTCCCAATTGATGATTGCTCTCGATTACTAAATCGATGCTCTAGAATCGATCGTCTTTAGGGCAAAGAGATTCAAAGAATTATCACCCTTAGTTGTATTATGACAATAAGACTTTTTGGCTTAGCTCCCTGAAAACAATAGAGCCAAATTAGTTTTAAGACTAGGTGAATTCTCTCAAACAATCGAGTTATGTATCGGTCAAAGCAATTTTGGGGTTCTCGGCGTACTTTTCTTCAGCAGTTAGGCTGGGCAACTATGGGGTTTTTAATTGCTTGTAATAGCAATAATACTCAGGATAAGCAATCGGTGCGAGTTGGTGCCATGTATCTATTAACGGGGGGATTTGCTACTTACGGTGAATTTGCCCGAGATGGTATCAATTTAGCTCTAGCAGAAATTAATCAAGCTGGAGGTATTAACGGTAAGCCTCTGGAGGTTATTTTTGAAGATGAAAGCGATCCCATGCAAACGGCGAGAAGATTGGTATTACAAGAAAAAGTAGATTTTTTATTGGGAATTGATAGTTCAGGGAACGGAGAAGCTTTAGTTGCTGCAATTCCTGAGTTAGAGAAGATTTTAATGGTAACTCATGCAGCTAGTCCCAAAGTGACAGGAGAATTATGCAACCGCTTTGTTTTTCGTTGTAGTATCAACAGCCCCCAAAATTCTGCTGCTGGAGCCGAAATTGCTGCAACCGAAGGCTATCAAAAGTGGACAACTATTGGTCCTGATTATGCTTTTGGTCGTCAGAGTTGGGAACTTTTTCAACAAGCACTACAAGAGAGAAAAGAAGGAGTTAAATTTCTGGCTAAGACGGCTTTTCCAAAACTTGGGGCGCAAGATTACAACAGTTTTATTACCACTTTACAGGATTCAGGGGCTGAAGCAATCTGGTGTAGTTTGTGGGGCAACGATCTAATCAATTTTGTGCGTCAAGCTAATAGTTTCGGTTTATTTAAACAATTTCCCGTCTATATGGAGTTGGGGGCAGCGATGGAGGTATTAACTGCTTTAGGTGAACAAATGCCCATCGGTCAATGGGTGGGGACGCGGTATTGGTGGCAGACACCAGATACGGAAGTAAATCGTAATTTTGTAGCACAGTTCCGCCAACAGTACCAAAGTTATCCTAGCTATAATGCCCAGAATGCTTATGTCGGTCTAAAATTACTGGCACTGGCAGCAAATACAGCAGGGACAATGGAAACAACCGCAGTCATTGAAGCTTTAGAAGGTTTGGAATACGAAGCACCCATGGGTAAATTAGTATTGCGTCAGTCAGACCATCAAGCGATCGCTAATGTAACTTGGGGTAAAACTGCTGCTAGCCCCGACTATAATTTTCGCATTTTAGAGCCGATAGTAGTAGTAGAAGGGGACTCCATAACGCGATCGCCACAAGCAACAGGCTGTAAGCTGTAAGGGCGGTTCGCCCTTTGGGTTCGGCAGTTTGCTCAACGGGGGGAACCCCCGCAACGCAACTGTCTCACGAACCGCCCCTACCGAACTCCGAACTCCGAACTAATAAAATGTCAACTCTGCTAATTTTTTTTCTCAACGGACTGACGAATGGAATGCTGCTGTTTCTCATCGCTGCTGGCTTAACCACCATTTTTGGAGTGATGGGTATCCTTAACTTTGCTCATGGTAGCTTGTATATGTTAGGAGCATACCTGAGTTATAGTCTGGTTATCCAAGGCAAGTTGAATTTTTGGTTGGCTTTAGCGATCGCTCCCTTAATTGTGGCTCTGGTTGGTGGTATCCTCGAAATCCTGTTTTTGCGTCGCATCTATAAACAAGATGTTAGTTTTCAACTCTTGTTGACTTTTGCCTTTGTTTTGATTATTAACGATTCGGTACGCTTATTTTGGGGTAGTGCGCCACTAACAACATCTCTACCACCACTGTTACAAACAAGTATGGTTATTTTAAAGCGCACCTATCCAATTTATAACCTCTTTATTATTGTTATCGCTTTTTTGATTGGCATAGGGCTGTGGTTATTTTTAACCCGCACTCGCTGGGGTAAAATTCTCCGTGCTGCCTCTCAAGAAAGAACGATCGCTGGCGCATTGGGGATTAATGTACCTCGTTTATTTACGGGAGTATTTATGTTAAGTGCTTGGCTGGGGGGTGTGGCAGGAGTATTAGCTGCACCTTTACGTACTCTTAGTCCAGAACTAGCCGATCGGGTCATTATTGAGAGTTTTCTAGTCGCCGTTATTGGTGGCTTAGGCAGCTTACCTGGTTCTTTAGTCGGTGCTTTAGCGATCGGACAAATTAATTCTTTCGGTATTTTAATTGCTCCCACTGCTCAAGTAGCTTTTCCTTATATGTTAATGGCAATAACTTTGTTATTTCGTCCCCAAGGTTTGTTTAATCGAGAATAAAAGTTATTAGAGATAAGACCTGCCTTGTCTGTACTTATTTGTTAGTGGTTAGTTATGCTCGGTACTAATTCTTCTGTAAACTCTCAATTGCCAATTAAAGTCGATGTTTTAATCATTGGCGGTGGTATGGCAGGATTATCGACTGCTTATTATCTGAGTCAATATTCTCACCTAAAAACAGTTGTCTTGGAAGCTAATCGAATCGGTAATAGTTACTGTAGTTCTTATGGAGAAGAACGTATGTATAGGCGTATGTACTCCAGTGAATACCTATCGGATTTACAAGAGAAAAGTTTACAAGAGTGGCGGTTAATTGAAGCAAAACACAATTGCCAACTACTGCGGGAAAATGGACTGTTGTTTTATGGAGAAGTTTGGCAAGAAGAGACGATCGAAGGGAGTATTCTGGGAGCAAAAAGGGTGATGGAACAAAAAAATATTCCCTTTGAAGAATTAGATGCTACAGCAATGGCAGAACGTTGGGCAATGAAACCCCGTAGCGATTTTATTGGCTTATACGAAATGACAGCAGGAATGGTCTGGGCTTACAAAGCTCTACAATTATTTCATCAAGAAGCTAAAGCCAAAGGCGTTACCTTTTATCAAGAAGAAGCTGTAGATACAATATTGGTTTCCGAACCAGAGCGAATTATCGTTAAGAGTACCAAAGGGCGTTTATTTGCTCCTACTAAAATTGTCCTAGCTGCTGGTGCTTGGACTAATGAATTATTACACCATTTTCAACAAAGTCTCGATTTAGAAATTTGGAGTATGCTTTGGGGATATTATCGAATAGAAACAAGGGAACAAGAACACTTCCCCCAGTGGTTTTGCTTTCAAAAAGATAACCCCAAAACAGGTGATGGCGGTTTGTACTATGGCTTTCCCTGCAACGATCATGATTCGAGTCTCATTAAAGTGGGAATTGATTGGTGTCCCCCAGAATATCGCACCAGAACCATGAAGGATTTTAAGCGAGAACCAGACCCTAAACTAGCTCAATTGCTCGATCGATTTCTGCGCCACAATTGGCGTGGTATAAATGAATGTTTGTCTTTACACTGCTGTCCCTATACGATGACCAAAGATACCTTATTTGTCTTAGATCGTTTGCCGTCATTTCCTCAAGTTACGATCTTTACTGGGGGTTCGGGACAAGCGTTTAAGTTTGCACCCATATTGGGTAAGTTATTGAGTGAATTAGTATTAGAGCAAGAGTTATCATTCGATATTACCCCTTTCAATATTCAGCGAGTACAACTTAATTAACTATCTAAATAGCTTAATCTCGATTCTCAAGTAATTCTCAGGCTAACTAAATGTTCGATCGCCTTCATTGGATAATTATTACTATCAGTATTGCTGGGTTATTCTTACTCCCTGTAATTCTTGCCCCATTTGACCTTCTTTTGCTGACAGAAATTCTTTTAATGGGACTATTTGCCTTGAGTTTCAATCTTTTGTTTGGCTATACAGGGTTACTCAGCTTTGGTCATGCTGCCTATTTTGCTACTGGTGCTTATGTTTGTGGCTATTTAGTCAAACATTCTGTTCCTTTCTTCTTAGCTATTTTGGCAGGAGTGATAGCTGCTTTAGTGTTAGCAGCAGGATTGGGCTATTTAAGTGTGCGCCTCGATCGCATTTACTTTGCTATGCTGACCTTAGCTTTTAGCATGATGGTATATACAATTATCTTTCAATGGCGAGACGTTACAGGAGGAAGTGATGGTATTACGGGGATCTTCGCTACCGATTTGGGTATTCCAGGAATTAGCATCAAACTTCAGGGATTTTCCGC
This sequence comes from Xenococcaceae cyanobacterium MO_188.B29, assembly GCA_030065155.1. Lineage (GTDB taxonomy): Bacteria > Cyanobacteriota > Cyanobacteriia > Cyanobacteriales > Xenococcaceae > JASJDJ01. The sequence goes on along the minus strand of JASJDI010000120.1, from coordinate 2,107 downwards.
TTATTATTATCTGACTCTAATATTAGTGGCGATCGCTATTTACTTACTATGGCGGATTACTCACAGTCCCTTTGGCGAATTGTTACAAGCTAGTCGCGAAAATTACCAACGTTTGCTATTTTTGGGGATAGATGTTCGTCAATTGCGCTGGATCGCCTTTATCCTGGCTGGAGGTTTTGCAGGTTTAGCAGGTGCTTTATGGTCGCCTTTTCAGCGAGTTGCCAATCCAGAAATAGCTCACTGGACTTTTAGTGCCACGCCCGTATTAATGACCGTTTTAGGTGGATATGGTCGATTTGCTGGACCTCTTGTGGGTGCAACTCTCTTTATTGGCTTAGAACATTGGCTACAATCGAATCAACGTTATTTTTGGCAATGGTTAGCAAGTTTGCCTCTGTTTCCCGATACTTTAGTCGAGCGTCAATTAAATTTATGGCATTTATTTCTAGGTTTATTGTTAATTCCCTTAATTTTGAGTTTTCAAGGAGGATTATTAGCATCTATTGAAAAAATCGGTAAATACTTCTTCCCACAGCGTTCTCAAAGTTAGTAACTTAACCAAAGACTTTAGCGGTATTCGTGCTGTGAATCAAGTTAGCTTCGAGCTATCTTCTGGTAGCATTACAGCAGTAATTGGACCTAATGGTGCAGGAAAAACTACCCTTTATAACTTGCTTAGCGGTAACTTAGCACCAACCTCTGGTAGCGTGAAACTAGAAGGTAAAGAAATTGTTGGTTTGACTCCCGATCGCATTGTTCAAGCTGGCATTGGTCGCAGCTTTCAAATTACCAGCGTTTTTCCCAATCTAAGTGTAGAGCAAAATATTCGTGTAGCGGTTATCAGTCGTCAGCAAAAGCAGTTTGATTTCTGGAATAATCTAGAGAGCGATCGCGCTCTTAACGAGGCTATTAGAGAAATTCTGAACTTAGTAGGAATTGAAACTCTCGCCAAGAGTCCAGTGAGTCTTCTCAGTCATGGCGATCGCTCTTTAGTTGAACTCGCGATCGTACTAGCCTTAAAACCAAATCTAATTTTGTTGGATGAACCAACCGCAGGTATGAGTCGAGAAGAAACCCAAAGAATAGTCCAATTAATCAAACACTTGCAGCAATCTACAGACTGTACTTTTCTAATTACAGAACACGATCTAGATGTAGTATTTAATTTAGCAGAGTCGATCGTTGTTATGCACCAAGGTAAGATTATTGCTAAAGGCAATTATCAAGAAATTAGCGACTCTTCAGAAGTCCGTCGTGTTTACTTGGGAACATAAAGATAAAAATAAAAAAATTTACATGGAAAAATTTATTCGCGATCTTCCTAAAGCCGAATTACACCTTCATATTGAGGGAACTCTTGAGCCAGAACTGATGTTTAAATTGGCAGAACGCAACCAGATTAAGCTGCCCTTCGAGTCAGTAGCAGCAGCAAAAAAAGCCTACAATTTCCAAAATTTGCAGTCATTTCTCGACATTTACTATCAAGCTACTCAAGTTCTTCGGCAGGAACAAGATTTTTATGATTTGACTTGGGCTTATCTGCAAAAAGCTGTCAGTCAGAACGTACGACACGTAGAGATATTTTTCGATCCTCAATCCCATACAGAAAGAGGAATTCCTTTTAATACCGTCCACACGGGGATTTATCGAGCTTTACAAGATGCTCGCTCTGAGTTTGAGCTTTCTAGTCAACTAATTCTCTGTTTTTTGCGTCATTTGAGTGCCGAGCAAGCAATGGTAACTCTGGTTGAAGCACTGCCATACAAAGATACTATTGTTGCTGTAGGTTTAGATTCTTCCGAATTAGGAAATCCGCCAAGCAAATTTAAGTTAGTTTTCGATCGCGCTAGAGCCGAAAATTTCCTAACCGTTGCCCATGCGGGAGAAGAAGGACCACCAGAATACATTTGGGAGGCACTGAAGCTACTCGATGTTAGTCGTATCGATCATGGAGTTCGCAGTATAGAAGATGTAGATTTACTCGATTACCTAATCGAGAGACAAATTCCCTTAACAGTTTGTCCGTTATCAAATGTTAAGCTCAAAGTCTTTGAGTCGATGGAGCAACACAATCTCAAAAAATTGCTGAATTTAGGGCTTTGCGTGA
>JASJDI010000119.1 GCA_030065155.1 Xenococcaceae cyanobacterium MO_188.B29 | reverse complement strand
ATAAAGAGCCTGATTACAGAGGAGCGCATTGAAGAGAAATTTTCATGATGCGTTCTGAAGACGAGTCGCCTCGGTGACGAGGTGGCTTAGTTTAACACCTTAGAACTAAAATTCAACAACAAATAGGGGAGGAAAAATCAGTGGAGTGGAAAGTGCGAGGAATTCGTGGGGCAATTACTGCTCAAGGCAATACAACAAAAGAAATTGAAGAAGCAGTTCGAGAACTACTCAAAGAAATTAAACAGCAGAATCAATTTATGAAACCCGAGGATATTGTCTGTGTCTTTTTTACAGCTACCAACGACCTCGATGCCACTTTTCCCGCCAAAGTAGCTAGAAGGATATGCCCTGAATGGCAATATGTTCCTTTATTAGATTTGCAGCAAATGCATGTCAAAGAAGATCTAAAATTTTGTATCCGTATTTTAATTCAAATTAATACTGATAAACTACAATCAGAAATAGTTCATTGCTATTTAGGCGAAGCCAAAAAACTCCGTTCAGATCTCAGTATTCCTATTTCCACATCAACTCAAAGTATCTGTAAATAAATGTCCAAACCTAGAATTATTCTAGTTGAACCAGCAGGGGCTTTAAATGTAGGTTCAGTAGCACGAGTTATGAAAAATATGCAGCTAGAAGAGTTGATATTGGTTAATCCTAAGTGCGATCGCGATAGTGATGAAGCAAGAAAGATGGCTGTTCATGGTATAGATGTATTGGAACAAGCTCGCATAGTGGAAAACCTACCAGATGCGCTTCAAGGATGTCAAAAAGCGATCGCTACTACTGCCCGTTCTCGTAGTATACCCACCTTGTTAGAATCACCTAGAGTAGCTCTTCCTTGGTTATTAAGTGAAAATGTTAATTCTGCCCTTATTTTTGGACCCGAAGATAGGGGATTGAGTAATAATGAACTCAATTATGCGCAAAGATTTGTTTGTATCCCTTCTAATCCTGCCTATCCATCTCTAAACTTGGCGCAAGCAGTAGCTATTTGTGCTTACGAATTATATCAAGCTAATGCTCATCAAAGTATTGAGAAGTTACCTCCAGAAGAAAGTTTAGATTCTTTTGATTTATCATCAGCTTCGACAGATAAAGCTTCTCTAGATATCTTAGAACAATACTATCAACAGTTAGAAGAAGTATTATTGGAAGTTGGCTATCTTTATGCCCATACCGCACCTGCAAGAATGGAAAAATTTCGTCGATTATACAATAAAGCTAATTTGACTAGTCAGGAAGTAGCTATGTTACGTGGGATACTTCGTCAAGTTAGCTGGGCAATAAATAAGAAGTAGTGAGTAGTGAGTCTGTAGAGAGAAGGTATGCCTAGTCTGTAATAGGAATTAGTTAGTAGTGAGTAGTGAATAGGGAATAGATGAATAAACCACTAAATAGTACAACAACACAAGTCAATAACTATACAGCTTCTCCCCCTAAAATTAAACGCAGGAGGGCTAAAAAGAAAAAGCAGAATTTGTTTTCTAAGTTTAAACCTCTATCTGCTCTATTTATTTTTTTAGTCCGTTTACTGATAATAATTTTTGGTGTTAGTACTATTCTAGGTACCAGTTTATCTATTATTAATCCTCCTGACAATTTATTAGCTGAAGAAAATATTCAGACTACAGAAACAACTACAACAGAACAACCTGTAGATAACTTTTTATACGATCTATCTTTAGGTAAAAAAATATCTGCTTTAGAAACCAAAATTAATAATTTAGCTGCTGAATATACTCAGTTACAACCAGGAGTATTTTTAGTTGATTTAGATAATAATAGTTATGTCAATATTCAAGCAGGTAATTCTTTCGCTTCTGCTAGTACAATCAAAGTCCCTATTCTAGTGGCTCTATTTCAGGATATCGATCGAGGTAAAATTAGTTTAGATGAAACATTAGTTATGAGCGAGGATTTAATTGCGGGAGGTTCTGGCAATATGCAGTATGACAAGCCAGGAAAGCAATTTACTGTCCTAGAAACAGCTACCAAAATGATTGTTATTAGCGATAATACTGCTACTAATATGTTTATCAAAAGATTGGGTGGGGCTGATGCTTTAAATCAAAGATTTTTAGAGTGGGGTTTAACAGCAACAGTTATTAATAATCCTTTACCCGATTTGACAGGAACTAATACTACTAGTCCAGAAGATTTAGGTAATTTAATGATTGCTGTAGAGAAAGGAAAACTAATTTCTCTAAGATCGCGCGATCGATTATTACAAATTATGCGAGGTACTCGTACTAACACCCTATTACCAGAAGGATTGGAAAAAGACGCGACAATTGCTCATAAAACAGGAGATATTCGTTCTGTCTTAGGAGATGTAGGTATGGTAGATATGCCCAGTGGTAAGCGTTATGTTGTTTCTGTTTTGGTTAAACGCCCGAGTAACGATCCTAAAGCGAAAGAGTTAATTCAAAAGATTTCTGGTATTGCTTATCAACATCTTAAATGGAGTAAGAGTTAATAGACTTTTTACCAAGTTAAATTTAATCCTTATTACGCATTAAATCCCAAAATATAGCGATCGCTTGATTAAGCTAAAATAATCTAACCACCAAGACAATCGCTATAGCCGTACAAAGTTAAGTTAGGAGATAGAGGTTATCGGCTCGAAGTAGCAAGTAGCAAGTAGTGAGTATTAGTTTTCAAAATGTCCTAATGTTCTTGCGTATTGCTATACTTTTTGGAGAATTTTTTCCAAGTGATTAGAGGAAAAATCTTTACCCAGTAGTAATCAACTCAGTAGTACTATCACCTGAAGATCTTTCCGTACTTCCTGGTTTTGATTCACTAATAATTTCTGCAAACGAATCTTCCCCAATAGCTGCTTTAACGTCTGCTTCTAAGGAATGAAGTACATTGCGGTTAAGACTAAAAGCATAATTAGCTTCAGCAACAATTTTGGCTGCTAAGTCTTCATCTACAGGGAGAGAATTTAAAGCATCGCGATATTGCCCTTTAAACTTTCGCATAGCATCGATCAAAGGAAAAGCATTAAATTCATAGAACTGAGTACCCAAATCTGCTGGTAACTCTAAGGCTGAACGAACGATATTTTTTAAAGCTTGACCTCCAGAAAGATCCCCCAAATAACGTACATAAGAATGGGCAACTAATAAGGTAGGTTCGGTGTTGGATATCTCCTGAATATGAGCAACATAATCTCTACCTGCTGCCGATGGAGATATCTCTTCCTGCCAGTTATCACCATAATAATAGGCTAAATCTGCTGCTAAATTCGCCTGTCGATCGAGTTGAGGAAAATAGATTAAACCAACAACTGGATGATCTTGATGGCGAGCAAGTTCCGCTTCTAAAGTACTATAGACAAAATACAAATTACTCAGCAGTTTACGAAAGGGTTCTTTGGCGACAATACCTTTGAGAAAACACTTCATATAGGCTGTATTTTCTGCCAAAGTATGAGATTGTTTGGTGCCTTCCCTTAGTTGACTAGCTAGATTGCTACTCATAATTTATCTTTCTCCTAAATTATTGATTGATCCTTTAGACTTGTCTTGAAAATAGAAGTTCAGGAGTTCAGGAGTTCAGAAGTTCATGGCATCTCTTGCATAAATAAATTTGCAAGACACTGTAGTCAAGCTTTTGAGCTTTCCTCAAAACTATGTGGCTCAATTTCTTCCTTGTCTCCCTTGTCTTCCTTGTACTTCTCATCTAGTCTATCTAGCATAATTAATCCAATCTTGGGGCTTAAGAAATACTTCGTATAGCTCTGCTTCTGGTGTTCCTGGTTCTGGGGTGTAACCATATTCCCAACGTACCAAAGGAGGTAGAGACATTAAGATAGATTCTGTACGTCCATTAGTTTGCAGACCAAAAATAGTACCGCGATCGTAAACTAAGTTAAATTCTACATAACGTCCCCGACGATATAGCTGAAAATTTCTTTCGCGATCGCTATATTCTCGATCTTGTCTCCGTTCTACAATCGGTACATATGCTGGTAGAAAAGAATTTCCGCAACTTTGGACAAAGGCAAATAATTCTGCCCAACTACGATTTACTTTACCAATTTGATTACTATAGATAGCAGCAGGACTTTCACTTGCTGAACCACAATATAGCTTGCTGTTACCGTCCTGATAATCGAAAAAGATCCCTCCTATTCCCCTCGCTTCTTGACGATGTTTTAAATAAAAATATTCATCACACCAGCGTTTAAAAGTTGGATAGTATTCTGGATTATGTCGATCGCAAGCTTGTTTGATAGTTTGATGGAAATGAATCGCATCTTCAGCAAAAGGATAGTAAGGAGTGAGATCTACACCACCACCAAACCACCAGACAGGACCTGCTTCAAAATAGCGATAGTTGAGATGTACTGTAGGAACATAGGGATTACGGGGATGAAGTACCATTGATGTTCCTGTAGCGTAAAAACCATGACCTGCTGCTTCAGGACGCTGGACTAAAATTGCAGATGGTAGGGTATCACCCCAAACCTCAGAAAAGTTAACTCCTCCTTGCTCAAACACTCTCCCATCTCGGATTACACGAGAACGTCCACCGCCTCCTTCCTCTCTTTGCCAGTTGTCTTCCCTAAATTTAGCTTGACCATCAAGTTGTTCTAAACCCTGACAAATATTATCTTGTAGCTGCTGTAATAATTGTTTGACTTGCTCTCTTGAATCTGTGGGAGGAAGAATAAGTTTTTGAGTAACTTGAGGATTGGTTACGGTTTGGATGCTCATCAGATCATTGCAATTTGTTTTTACAATATATAACTATATAGCAATATAATTTGTCTTCTGTTTAGCTTTGCAAAACTTCACTAATTAATTAAGTAAGCAAATCACCTATTACAAATTGATAACTACCAATCTAAAGATGCTTTTTTTGTGATTAATATCTTATATAGCCAATTAGTTATATAGGCAAATTTATGGTTACTACTACGCCAGAATCTCTCGTCAAAACTTCTACAGAAGAAACTTTACTATCCCCTCGCTTTTACACTACAGACTTTGAAGCGATCGCCAATATGGATATTTCTTCCCAAGAAGAAGAGCTTAAGGCGATGATTGCGGAAATGAAGACAGATTACAATCGCTATCATTTTGTCAGAGACGAAGAATTTAAACAATCCTGGGATCATATTGATGAAAAAACTCGGCGAGTTTTTGTCGATTTTCTCGAACGCTCTTGTACTTCAGAATTTTCAGGTTTTTTGCTCTTTAAAGAATTATCCCGTAAACTCAAAGGTCGTAACCCAATTTTGGCAGAGATTTTTCATCTAATGGCGCGGGATGAAGCTCGTCATGCGGGTTTTCTCAATAAAGCGATGAGTGATTTTAATATTTCTCTCGATCTCGGATATTTAACCAAAAATCGTACCTACACCTTCTTTAAACCAGAGTGGGTAATTTATGCCGTCTATCTCTCCGAAAAAATTGGTTACTGGCGTTATATTTTGATGTATCGTCACTTAGAAAAACATCCCGAATACCAGTTTTATCCACTCTTTCGGATGTTTGAAAATTGGTGTCAGGATGAAAACCGTCACGGAGATATTTTTAAAGCGTTATTGCGATCGCAATCTAAAATGTGGCAAGGCTGGCAAGGTAGATTATGGGCGCGGTTTTTCCTATTATCGGTATTTGCAACCCATACCTTAACTGTACACGAACGGGCTGATTTTTATGAATCTGTCGGCTTAGATGCTCAAGAATACGATCGCGAAGTAATTCGTAAAACTAATGAAACTTCAGCTAGAGCTTTTCCTGTTACTCTCAATGTAGAGCATCCTCAGTTTTTCCAACGATTAGAAAATTGTGCAGATCGCAATGAAGAGTTGAAAGCGATCGATTTGAGTAATGCACCCAAGTTAGTTAAGTTTTTCCGTAAATTACCTTTAATTACTGGAATTTTCTGGGATTTGTTAGTTTTGTATTTAATTAAACCAGTTGATGCTGAATCTTTAAGGGGAACTGTGCGTTAGAAAAAAAATAATTTAAGAAAGGGGCAAATATTCCTTCTCTTGTGTTTTTCAATTAATTAAGCCCGATTTTAAGTTAAGCTATGATTTCTGTTCTAGTTGATACCTGTAAACATGCTACCTCTGACTGTAGAAACTCTTTGTTTGGAAGCTGCCCAATTTTCAGCCTTTGAATCGCAACATTCAGAACCATCACTTTATGGTGTGACAGATGGCAAAGCAGTAGGAACTTATCTAGAACAGAAATTTAAAACTTATTTAACGCAAAATTATGAATTTATATTGGGTAGTTCTGCCAGTGGTATAGATTTTCCAGGGCTGTTAGTTGATATGAAAGTCACTAGCATTAGGCAGCCACAATCATCATGCCCTTTTAAATCTGCAAGACAAAAGATTTATGGACTAGGTTACTCATTAATTATATTTGTTTACGATAAAGTAGATAATAGTCTCAATAGCAGTGCCAAACTGAATATTTTACATACTGTATATGTTAGTGCTAACAGAACAGCAGATTTTCAAATGACTCGTGGAATTCGTGATATTTGAGCCAATGAAGGAAATAAAGATGATTTAATTGCCTTTATGCTCGATCGCAATCTACCTGTAGACGAAATCGAAGCTAATAACATAGCTGACGAAATATTAGCCAATCCACCACTACAAGGTTTTTTAACTATATCTAATGCTTTACAATGGCGATTGCAATATAGGAGAGTAATACAACTTGCTGGTCAAGAGGAAGGTATTACTGCTGTTTATCAAAACAATTAATGATTGATACTAAGCAAAAATATAAGATAGAGTATGGTGATTTTCAAACACCTATCGAGTTAGCTAATCGAATATGTCATAAATTGGTAGAATTAGATGTTAATCCCGAAATAATCATCGAGCCTACTTGTGGCATTGGCAATTTTATAGAAGCTTCATTCAGAATATTTCCATCCACCAAAAAAATTGTTGGAATAGATATTAATCTAACTTATTTACAAAAAATTAAAGATAATCAGCAAATTCAATCTTCAAAAATTACTATTCAACAAGGTGATTTTTTTACGGTTGACTGGTTATCTTTAACAAATCAGTTTAATAATAATATTTTAGTTATTGGCAATTTTCCTTGGGTAACTAATTCAAAACAAGGACAAATAAATGCAACTAATCTTCCTCAAAAAAATAATTTTCAAAATCATAATGGTTTAGATGCAATTACAGGAAAGAGCAATTTTGATATTTCAGAATGGATGCTAATTAAAACTGTTGATTGGCTACATAATTATGATAGCCATCTAGCCATGCTCTGCAAAACTTCAGTTGCCAGAAAACTTTTAAACTATATTTATGCTAAAAAACTTAATTTATCATACTGTGCAACCTACAAGATAGATACTCAAAAATATTTTCAAGCTAATGTTGAAGCTTGTCTATTATTTTGTAAGTTTAATTCTAGTTCACGACAATATTTTTGCGATGTTTTTCAGGATTTTTATGATGCTAAATATCATAGAATAGGATATTACAAGAAAACTCTAGTTCGAGATCTAAAATCTTTCCAAAAGCTCAGTTCTCTGTTTACTAATAAAAACCACGCAAAATGGCGTTCTGGTATCAAACATGATTGTTCCAAAGTGATGGAGTTATCTAAAATCAATAATATCCTGGTAAATGGCTTTGGTGAAACAGTTGATATTGAAGATATGTTCTTGTTTCCATTATTAAAAGGTTCTGATATTGCTAACGGTAAAATAACACATGCTAAAAAATATGTTTTAGTCACTCAAAAAAATATTGGTGAATCAACTGAATATATTAAAGTTTTTGCCCCCAAAACTTGGCAATATTTAGAAAAATATTCTCAATATTTAGATGTGAGAAAAAGCAAAATTTACCATGATAAACCTCGGTTTTCAGTTTTTGGAGTTGGTGAATATACTTTCAAGTCTTGGAAGATTGCAATTTGTGGACTTTACAAAAAATTAGATTTTCAGTTAATCGGGGAAATAGATAATAAACCTACTATGGTTGATGATACTGTCTATTTTCTCAGCTTTGATGATCAAGAAGATGCACTTAAAATTTATAATCTCATCACTACTCAACAGGCAATGGATTTTTACTCATCACTAATTTTTTGGGACGAAAAGCGACCAATAAAAACAAAAATTTTGAACAGTTTAAACTTAACAGCTATAAAAAAAATAACCACAGCAGCATAATTTAAAAATACTGCAATCGAATAAATATAGTGAATTTTCTGAAATAAAGGCGATCTCTCGTTATCTATCTTACTATTAGATCGATCGCCCATAACTAAAATATCTACAAAAAACTACCCTAAAAACTTTGATAAACTTTACCATCAGGCATTATTGCTTCTTTAAGATCGGCATTAATTAAGATTGTTCCTGTTAAATCAGCACCTGTTAAATCAGCTTTAGACAAAATTGCCCCACTAAAATCGGCATAACTTAAATCTGCACCTCGTAAGCTAACTTCTGTTAAATCTGTAGCTAAAGAATTTTCTCCCCTACCTACACTCAAATTAGCGCGACACAATCTAGCTCCATCTAACTTAGCTTGATATAAAATAGCCATACTCAAATTGGCGTAGCTAAGATCGGCATGACTTAAATCTGCTTGACTTAGATTAGTACGATAATCAGAAGCTGGACGTAAATCTACTTCAATCATTAAAGCACGAGCAAGTTTAGCACCACTAAAATTTGCCCCTTCTAAAATAGCTTTAAGCAGATTAGCTCTTTCTAAGTTAGCTTGAGTTAAGATTGCTCCACTAAGATCGGCTTCTCGTAATATAGCTTCAGATAAATCTGCTTGAGTTAAGTCTGTTCCCCAAAGTATGGATTCACTCAAATCAGCTTCTCGTAAACAAGCATAACTAAAATTAGTTCTACCAAGTCTTGCTTGTCGTAAATTTGCTGCGGTTAAATCGACACTGCTGAGATTTACTTTAATTAATTCAGCTTCTTGTAAGTTTATACGAGGAAAGTCTCTTTCCCCTGCTGCGTATCGTGTCAATATTATTTCTGTTTCCATTTAAACCTTAAGCAGCATTCACATCTTCTAATTCTAGCGATTATCTATTGAGGAATGATTTCTTTAGATACACCATTCACTAATAAGAATTGATTTAGCTTGAATTTACATCTATTTCCTATACCCGACTATTTTAGTCGGGTATGTTTGACGGGTATTTTTGGCTGTGCTACTATCAACATCACTGTTGCGGAATTATACAAAAGAGAAAAACAAGCTATGACCCAGGCAACTAAGACTAAAGCACCTACTTTCACTAAGTTAGTATCCAAAGAAGGTAGTACCGAATATCCCCTTAAAGCAATTCATATCTGTGAAGAAACCTTTGCTCCTCTAGAAGTAGCTTACGATTACGATGCTATTCGCGCTCAAGTCAGTCGGGAAAGCATTCAAGCAGGACCTAATTCTATTTGGCGTTATAAAGCTTTTTTGCCAGTAGAAAGTGAAAACCCCATTGATGTGGGTACAGGGATGACTCCTTTAGTCAAATCTCATCGTTTGGCTCGTCGTCTGGGTCTCAAAAATCTCTATATTAAAAATGATGCCGTCAATATGCCTACTCTCAGCTTTAAAGATAGAGTAGTCTCTGTGGCATTAACTCGTGCTAGAGAATTAGGTTTCTCTACAGTTTCTTGTGCTAGTACTGGGAACTTAGCTAATTCTACTGCTGCGATCGCTGCTCATGCAGGATTAGATTGTTGCGTATTTATACCTGCGGACTTGGAAGCAGGAAAAGTATTGGGTACTCTGATCTATAATCCTACTGTTATGGCAGTTAAAGGCAACTACGACCAAGTAAATCGTCTTTGCTGTGAAGTAGGTAACAGTTATGGTTGGGGATTTGTCAATATTAACCTGCGCCCTTACTATTCAGAAGGTTCTAAAACTCTTGGTTTTGAAGTAGCCGAACAATTAGGCTGGAAATTACCCGATCGCATTGTTGCTCCTTTAGCTTCTGGTTCTCTCTATACTAAAATTTATAAAGGCTTCCAAGAATTCATCAAAGTAGGCTTAGTAGAAGATAAACAAGTCCGCTTTAATGGGGCGCAAGCAGAAGGATGTTCTCCCATTGTCCAAGCTTTCCAAGAAGGAAGAGACTTTGTTAGCCCCGTTAAACCCAATACTATCGCTAAATCCATTGCGATCGGCAATCCTGCTGACGGTATTTATGCTTTAGATATAGCACGGAAAACTGGTGGTCATATTGAATCTGTGAATGATGCAGAAATTGTTGAAGGCATCAAACTCTTAGCAGAAACAGAAGGTATCTTCACTGAAACTGCTGGTGGAACTACTATTGCCGTACTTAAAAAACAAGTAGAAGCAGGTATAATCGATCCAGAAGAAACAACCGTTGTTTACATCACTGGCAACGGACTAAAAACTCAAGAAGCTGTTCAAGGTTATATTGGCGAACCTCTCACTATTGAACCCAAACTAGATAGTTTTGAGCATGCGTTAGAACGTTCTCGCACCTTAGAACGCCTAGAATGGCAACAAACTTTAGTTTAAATCAATTAGCTTTTAGTTGTTAGTTATTAGTCTTTAGTTTCTAATACATTTGAATGACTAATAATTAACAGCTAATAACCGATAACTGATAACTGACCACTGATAACTGATAAATATGGCTGTCAAAGTATTAATTCCTACCCCTTTACAAAAATTCACCAACAACCAAGCAACTATCGAATGTAATGGTAGCAATGTTGATGAATTAATTGATGCTTTGGACGTTAATTGTCCTGGCATTAAATCCCGTATCTGTGATGAAACAGGGAAACCCCGTCGCTTTCTAAATCTATACGTTAATAGCGAAGATATTCGCTTTTTAGAAGGAACAGATACATCTTTACAAGATGGGGATGAAGTAAGTATTGTGCCTGCGGTTGCTGGAGGCTAAATTCAAAAGACATTGATTATTCCGTTACAGTAAGAGGATGGCTTAACCCCACTCCTCTTTTTTTATTGAGTACAAACAGAATTTCAACTATTTTTGTGCCAATCTTTTATCCAGTCTTTCTTTAATAGCTAAACGAATCAACGATCGCATTAACAAAATAAACCAAAATAGAGAAAAGCAAAATAGCGCGATCGCACCTCCTTTATAAGAGTTCACTAACAAAATAGTCCCTGCAACTAGAGAAAACCCAGTCAAACCAGTATAGATTAAACTTTTAATTCCTAATTGAATTCTTTTCAGCAGGCGATCGCTTTCTAGAGGACGAACTCTTACTTGTAGTTCTCCTAATTCTAATCTCGATTCTAAACGACTAAGTAATAATTCTGTACGAGTAGGTTTATTTAATCGATATTGAAGAAAGTCTTTAGTTTGTCTGGCTAAAGTTTTTAAGAGACTACTTTTCTTTTCTGAAAAAGCAATATTTTTAAGAAAAGGTTGGGCAGCAGCCAATAAATTATATTGAGGATCGAGAGCGCGAGCAATACCATCAAGAGTAGTCAGAGATTTAATAATAAAAGTCATTTGAGGTGGTAAGCGAAATGGTTGCTGCTCAAACATTAAATATATTTCACTGGACATCTGCTCAAAAGCCCTGACATCGATAGGCTTATCAGTAAATTCTTCCAAGATAAAAGCTATCATTCGTTTAATAGGAGTCAGATCGGAAACTGGTTCAATTAACCCCATATAAATCAGAGTTTGTACTACTTCATTGGTATCTTTTTTTAAGACAGCAAAAAAAGTCTTTACCATCTGATCTTGGGCAATGGATTTAACTTCTGCCATCGTGCCAAAATCATAGAAAATAATCTCTCCTTTTGGGCTTACTGCCATATTACCAGGATGGGGATCGGATTGGAAAAAACCATCTTCTAATAACTGCTTAAGATAACAAGTGATCCCCAATTTAATCACTTCTTTAGTATTAATATGACTAGCTTCTAAACTAGCGCGATCGTCTATTTTTATGCCTGGTAAATATTCTAGAGTTAAAACTTTTTGAGTAGTGTATTGCCAATAAACTTTCGGGACAATTACCTGACTGTAACCACGGAAATTATCCCGAAAGCGATCGGCATTTTTCCCTTCGTGGATATAATCTATTTCTAAATATAAAAGTTCAAAAAATTCTCGATAAATTGCTTCTAAATTGTATTTTCTAATTTGAGGAAAAAAGCGATTGAGAAGTCGAACTAAACGATGTAATATTTCAAAATCTAAATTAAATAATTTGGCTAAACCAGGACGCTGCACCTTCACAACTACATATTCTCCTGTATGGAGTCTTGCCTTATGTACTTGCCCTAAACTAGCAGCAGCTAAGGGAATAGACTCAAAATCCCGAAATAAAGTATAGATTGGTTTACCTAAATCCTTTTCGACAACAGCGATCGCAAGTTCCGAACTAAAAGGAGGTACTCGATCTTGCAGTTGTCCTAGTTCTTCTACATATTCTAAAGGAATTAGATCGGCACGAGTAGATAAAGACTGTCCGATTTTAATAAAAGTAGAGCCTAAATCCAGTAACTTTCTCACTAACCATTTAGCTCGACGATGTCTTTGCTTGGAAGAATTGTTACCTACTAAATTATCCCACCACAAAAAAAACGATAATCTAAAAACCACGCTAAAAATTTTCCCCTGACGAGTCCATGGGGAAAAGCCAAAACTTTGCCAAGATAATTTAGACGGGTTTATGTTAGTGAGCATATTTTTCTCTTGGTGATTCATATAAACCCGCTATTACCACCCTATTTTGCTAATAAACCATGTTAACCGTTATTCAGTATAGCTAAATGTTATCTTGCCTTGATAAGAGATTTTAAAAGTATGAAATTAAGGCTGAATTATATCAAGAGTCTCTATAGCTAGATAATTGAAGTTAAAAGCTCAGAGCTAAGAGCTAAAAGCTATTGAAATTTAAGCAGATTGAAACTGAGGCAATGTCACCATAAACGTAGTTAGAAAAACCCCAGGATCATCTGTTTTTTCACTCTTAACATCGATCGCGCCATTGAGATGATCTACCAAATATTTTACTAAAGCAAGTCCCAAACCAGTTCCTGGTACAGCACGGTCTGTCACTCCTTGACCACGACGAAATTTATCAAATATATAAGGCAATTCTTCAGCAGCAATACCCGCGCCATAGTTACTGAGTGTAATAGTTATTTGTTTACTTTTAGCTGCAACTTGGGGAGCTATTCCGAGATGAAGAGTTGTATCAGGGTCAGAATATTTTCCAGCATTTAAGAGTAATTCATTAAAAATATGTTGTAAACTTTCAGCATCAGTGTAGAGAATTAGAGAGGAATCAGCAAAATTAGTCTCTAAAGTTAATCCTTTGTCTGGTTGCCATTTTTGGTTAAAAGCTTGAGCTAACTCTTGAGCAATTTGATTGAGGTTTAATTCTTGGGGATGAACAGTAAATTCTCCCGATTCTACCTTTTGTAAAGTCAGTAAATCTTTGATGAGACTATATTCTCGATTCCACTCTTGTTCGAGGATATTGAGATATTTTTCCCGCATTGGCTCTGGCAATTGTGCCTGACGCAACATTTTAATCGCCATTTTCATGCTGGTGAGAGGTGTTTTTAATTCATGACTCATACTGCTCAAGAAATCGTCTTTAAGCTCATTTAATTGCCGTAGTTGTTCAATTTGCTGGCGCATTTTTTCTGATAGTTTAGCTTGAACATCCAAACTCCATTTAAGTTGGGCTGTGCGCTCTTCTACTAAAGACTGGACTTGATTTAAAGTCTGATGATGAATAATGGCAGTAGAAATCTGAAAACCAATCCAATTGACTAAATCTAATTCTTCTGTTAGCCAAAGACGAGATTTATTATATTGCAGTACGATAAAGCCTAAAACTAAACCCGATCGACCATCGTTAGATAGATTACCCATCAAAGGCATCATTAACAATGCAGAGGAATTGTTTGGTCTAAGAAAGTCAGGTAATGACTCTTGAGGGAGATCGGGGAAAAGTGCGTGTTCAGTAATCGCCAAAGATTCAGGAGCTTTTGATAAAGCTTTTTGGCATAAAGAAGAATCACTTAAGTTAAATGAATAATTGTCTACTATGACCGAGTTTTTAGTGGTAGATGACCAATAACAAGGTAATTGTACATTGGCTTTCAGACATTTTAACGAGTTTCTTTGGGTCATGCGGGGATCTTTGTACTTAAGCATCAAAATGAAACTTCGATCCACCTCAAGAGCTTTGCCAATTTCAGATACAGTAAGTTGAAACAGAGAATTAACATCTGAATTTTGACTTATTGCTCTACCCAAATGGTTGAGCAACTTTTGGTATCTAGTTCTAGTTTTAGCTTGTTGCTGGAGTTGAATTTGAGAAATAGCGATCGCCATTGATTCAGAAACGTCTATAAGTATTTCTTGTTCGGAGCTAGTCCATTGATGGGGTTGGGATTTAAATAGTAAAACCAAACCATTAGCTTTTCCTTGAAAATGAGTAACTATTCCTAACCATGCTTTGGCAGAGATATCCCCAAATTGCTGGACAAGCAAATCACCTAAATGCTGTTGGCGATCGTTAACAATTATTAATTGTTTCTTTGATGCTCGATCTGCTGCAAGCTTAGATAAGAAAGGAACTAATCTATCTTCATTAGGCATAGGCAACTGTTGTTCGTGCCAGAGTCCAATTCTAGTAGGGTTAAAAGAATCAACGTTATGACAAAAAATCAGGCAGGCATCAACTTGGAAAAATTGACCTAGCTTACTGGCAATAGCCGACAACATAAATTGAGAATTAGAGCTATTCAGAATGATTTGAATAATATTTGCTCTTATCTGATTAGATCCTTCTAGATTTTCCATGGTATCAGCTAATTATTCCTGCTTTTGAACCAAGTTCGGAAGAAGCCTTCTTGCTATAGCCATGTCTCAAAGCAGTAATCATATTGCTTTTAGAGAAGTTTTGTCTCAAAATTTTATAGAGATTATAGCTATACACACACCCGTACACTTATATTTACAATTTGATTTCACTATCATAGTGGAACTTACTTTATTTAGCCTGAACAGGCTGACTAATTGCCATCAACTGCTCCTTACAGAATTAGCATTCCCATTTTGAATAAATTTCTACCAATTTAATAATAGTATCTCGGCTATTTTTTACCCTAAAAGTAATTTAGATGCAGTTGAGCTTCAAAACAATTAAAAAAATCATGAACAAAACCTAAAAGTGCTTAAATCCTTTAGATAACCTTAATATTTGTGGAGGATGAATATTATTATTATCTAGCAAAATTATGTAAGGTTCAGGAATAATTTTGCCAATAATTGCTGCACCGCCATTTAATTTGGCTATTAGCTTTTGAGCATTGTCTAAAGAAAGACATAAAACTAGTTCAAAGTCTTCTCCACCATATAAAATCCATTCCTCTATTTTTTCTGTAGAAACTACTTTAGATAATGAGGGAACACTGGTTAAATAGCTTCTTTCTATTTCTGCTCCTACCTTACTACAATGGCAAATTTGAGCGATCGCGTCAGCCAAACCATCACTACTATCCATTCCTGCTATTGGTTGTTCTGGAGCAAGTTCCCATAAGTAAGGTAAAACATCTAATCTGGGTTGGGGTTGTTGATGAGCTTTAATTAACAAATTGCGTTCATCATCATTCAGTTCAGCACCAACTTCTGGATGGAGTAATAGTTCTAATCCTGCTCTAGAAAGCCCATGCCAGCCAGTAATCATAATTACATCTCCTACTTGGGCATTGCTACGACGAATAACTTGATGGGGCAAGTTTTGCCCCATAGCAGTGATAGAGACAGTAATGACGGTCGAACGACAAATATCACCGCCGACAATGGGAGTATGGTATTGCTGTAAACAGGCTGTAAGTCCAAGATAAAGTTCTTCTACCCAACTTACCAAAACATCTCCAGGTAGAGATAAACCGACAGTAATAGCGAGGGGTTCTGCTCCCATAGCTGCCAAATCTGATAAATTAGCAGCAGCAGCCCGCCAACCAACATCAAAAGCTGTGGTAGTGCGATCGCTAAAATGTACCCCATCAACTAAAACATCGGTAGTGACAACTAAATCTTTGTCTGGGTGAGTAGGGATAACCGCCCCATCATCGCCGATAATTTCTCTAGGACAAAAAGACTGTAGTTTTTCTAGTAATCCTTGTTCTCCTATATCTTTGACTAACGGAGGTGGTTTATCCATAAGTATCTAATTTGTACGGTGGGCAAACCTCAGTACGAATTTGCCAAGATGCTTGAAAGCTAACTTTGCCCACCTACTTCCTGTTGACTTTTAACCGTTAACTGTTTTGAGGTTGAACTAGATTTTCGATACCATCTATGACCTTAGCGGAAATAATTTTATCTTCCGCATTTAATTCTTCTAGAACTTCGTTAAACTAAGCCACCTCGTCACCGAGGCGACTCGTCTTCAGAACGCAGCATGAAACTTTCGCCTCACTGCGCTCCTCTGTAATCAGGCTCTTTATGAGTACCCCGACCAGTGATAAGAGTGGGAATGTCATCTACCCATAACCAATTTTGGTTATCAAACCATTTGGTGAGTTTTTGCCATTCTTTTTCTTGTTTGTAGGCTTTTATAGCCTTTAAATCGTCTCTGGTCTTTTCATCATGGCAATGTTTGTGAAGAAGTTGACGGTTTTTTTGTGAGTTGTTACCACCAGCTTTTCTGGCGATAATGTGGTCGTCTTCTATTACGTCATTTTCTTGAAAAGGAAGTCCACACCAGTTGCATTTACCATCTTGTTTTTTAAGCATTTTGGCTACTGAGTTTTTTAATTCAGGGTGTTTACCCATCCTTTTGCCCCAGTATTTTGTCTCTCCGTCGTAAGGTGA
>JASJDI010000118.1 GCA_030065155.1 Xenococcaceae cyanobacterium MO_188.B29 | reverse complement strand
GTCGTACTGTCAAAGAAAATGGTAATCGTGGTACAGATCATGGACATGGTAATGTTCTTTGGTTATTAGGAGGTGGAGTACGTGGAGGTCAAATATATGGTAACTGGCAAGGATTAAGTGAGTCTGTTTTATATCAAGAAAGAGATTTGCCTGTAACTACTGATTTTCGAGAAGCGATCGCAACTGTTCTCCAGCAACATATGCAAGTTTCTGATGCTGATTTAGGACAAATTTTCCCTGGTTATAAACTAGCTGGTAATCTCAATTTACTGGGATAATCAACCTGAGTTCGGATCGGCTAGAGTCTGATAGCTATCGCATCACGCAGATATTCATAGTTTGTAAGAGCGAAAGGTTCTTCGCCCTTACATGATCTATATGTTCTAAGCTAAGTTGATACTGCTATCTGAAATTTTCTCTCTTATCTATTCTTTAAAATCCCATAACTTTAGCCACTGCAGAGAGCTTAGCCTCAATACCTTCTTTTACCGTATTACCACTATGTTTGATAGCAGTATCAGGGTCTTTTAGTCCATTTCCCGTGAGAATACAGACAATAGTACTATTGCTAGGAACTCGTTCTTTAAGTTTGAGCAAACCAGCTACAGAAGCTGCACTCGCAGGCTCACAAAAAATGCCTTCTTCTGATGCTAGTAACTGATAAGCATGGAGTATTTCTGTATCAGTAACAGCATTAAATTCTCCTTGACTGTCTTGTTGAGCAGCGATCGCTTTTTCCCAACTAGCAGGATTACCAATCCGAATTGCTGTAGCGATAGTATCGGGATGAGAAACAGGTTCTCCTTTGATAAAAGGTGCTGCTCCTGCTGCCTGAAAACCCATCATCTTAGGCAAGCGATCGCATTTACCCGCTTGCTTGTATTCACAAAATCCCATCCAATAAGCACTAATATTACCAGCATTGCCCACAGGAATACAGAGCCAGTCTGGGACATCGCCTAAAGCGTCTACTACCTCAAAAGCACCAGTTTTTTGCCCTTGCAAACGATAGGGGTTAACAGAATTTACCAAAGTAACCGGATAGTTAGCTGCTACTTCTCTTACTATATTGAGTGCGTCATCAAAATTACCTTTAATGGCAATTACTTCTGCACCATACAGTAAAGCTTGTGCCAATTTGCCTAATGCCACATAACCATCAGGAATCACTACAAAGGCTTTCATCCCAGCACGACGAGCGTAAGCAGCAGCAGCAGCAGAAGTATTTCCTGTACTAGCACAAATAACGGCTTCTGCTCCTTCTTCTTTAGCTTTAGAAATTGCCATGGTCATCCCTCGATCTTTGAAGCTACCCGTGGGATTCAAGCCATCATATTTTATGTATACTTTAACTCCACGCCCTATTTTTGAGGCGATCGCTGAGGTAGGAATTAAAGGGGTGTTTCCTTCTAGTAGAGTTACTACTGGGGTATTTTCACTAACTGGTAGGTATCGGCGATAAGCTTCGATTAAACCAGGCCATTTAGTCGCGTAGCTGGCAATATTTTGTCGTTCGGGTAAATTTGAAGTAGAGAGACTGATGGTCACAAGAAATCCAAGTAAAAGATTTAGTTATTTAGTCTATCAGCTAGCAATAACTATTTAGTTATTTATCTTTTGTTGTCTGTACTTCGCATTTATTGCATTGTTTTAGTTCAGTTCTTAAAATGCGAAGCACAAATAATCAACCAGGAATCAATAATTTTTGTTTACTGTTCGCTGATGCCAACTTCAGACTTCATTATTTTACCTTGTGAACCGTTCCTAGTCACTGATTTAGAATTGCGGTAATTGTCTTTGCCAGAGTTCCGATTATATTTCCGCTTAATTACTGGTTTAGGAACATTACCACTGGGTGCGTCCCAATCAGTTTTGAGCCACTGAGGACAATCTCGATCATAAACCATTTGCAAGGCAGCAGCAGCGATCGCTTGGGGATCGTATTCTGCACTTAGTTCATTAACTAGAGGTAAGAAGGAAGCCATTCTCTCCCCTGCTAGGGTTTCTTTAACTCTTGTTTGTAATTTGGCTATACGTTTAGCTTCTACTTGGGCGCGGTTAGGAATTTTACAAACTTCTAATCTTTGACGGAGGCGACGCTCAATTTGTCTCAACATACGACGATCCACCGGTTGAACTAAAGCGATCGCTGTTCCTGTTTTTCCTGCCCGACCCGTACGACCAATACGATGAATAAAGGTTTCTGTGTTATCTGGTAAATCGTAATTGATTACATGAGATAGGTTTTCTACATCCAGACCTCTAGCAGCAATATCTGTCGCTACAATCATACGGATTTTACCTTCGCGAAAACGCCGTACTAGTCTTTCTCTTTGTACCTGACTTAAATTGCCATGATACTCATCCACACTATGCCCTGCTTCTTGCAACTTATTGGTTAATTCACTAGCAGTGCGTTTGGTACGAACAAAAATAATTGCTGATTCTGGTTCTTCTATTTCTAAAATTGGTTGCAGAGCCATAATTTTCTGCCAGCCTCGAGGTACCATATAGACGCTTTGGTCAATTCTTGTTGGTGCTGCTTTAGGCTGCTCTACTGTTACAGTTACAGGAGAGTTGAGAAAATTCTTAATCAGATCGCGGATCTCTCTGGGCATAGTAGCCGAAAAACAAGCTGTTTGTCTTTCTTTAGATGACTGTCTAAGAATTTTTTTGACATCATCAATAAAGCCCATACTCAGCATTTCATCGGCTTCATCTAACACGGCTAAACGCAGTTGGTCTAATCTTAGATCTCCTCGCTCTAATAAATCTATAACTCGTCCTGGAGTACCAACTACAACTTGGACTCCTTTTTGCAAGGAGCGTATTTGTCTTTCAATAGATTGACCACCACAAACAGTTAAGATGTATAATCTTCGCTCAAAGGCAAAATCTTTAACTGCTTCAGCCACTTGTTGGGCTAATTCTCTGGTGGGGGTTAGGATTAGAGCTTGTACAGATTTATCTCTAGTATCAACCATCTCTAGCATAGGCAAAGAGAAAGCTGCTGTTTTTCCTGTCCCTGTTTGGGATTGTCCGACAACGTCTTTCCCTTCTAAAAGGGTTGGTATTGCTTGTTGCTGGATTTGGGTGGGTTGAGAAAAACCAAGATTTTCTAGTTGTTCTAAACAAGCTTCAGATAATCCTAAGTTTTGGAAAGTAGTCGTCATAAGTAATTTTTGGGTTGATATTTTACTATTTGTCTTCAAAAAACTTAACAATTTTGGTTGCTTTAATTATGGTAGATTGACTTCGTGCATCATTTCTACCTGAGAATCTAACCTTAGCTGGATTTTAGACTGCCATTCTGGCTGGCAATAAAATTTCTCCATGCAAATCATATACATCTGCTGATGTGATTTCTACAGAGGCAATCGATCCCAAAGAAGCTTCTCCACGAACATAAACCAAGCCGTCTACTTCGGGAGCAAATCGCGCAGAGCGACCAATTAACTGACCTGTACGGAGATTTTCCTGCTCAATCAGAACATCTACTTTAGTTCCTACACAGGCTTTGTTTTTTCGGGCTGCAATAGGCTGCTGTGCCTCCATTAAAATATTTCTACGAGCTAATTTAATCGATTCTGGTACTTGAGCGGACATAGTATAAGCAGGAGTTTCTGACTCAGGAGAAAAGGTAAATACTCCGACGTGATCGAATTCATGCCGTTGCACAAACTCGACTAAATGGTTAAAGTGCTTGTCTGTTTCTCCAGGAAACCCAACGATGAAAGTAGTACGTAAGACCGCTTCTGGCAAGTTTCTCTTGATTCGTTCGATGATGCTATCATTTACGTTTCCTTGCCAGGGTCGATTCATCCTCTTTAAAATTTCTGGGTGAGAATGTTGTAGAGGCAAATCCAGATAAGGAAGGATATTAGGTGTATTTTTGATAGCTTCTATTATCTGAGGTGTCAAGCCAGTAGGATAAGCATAATGAATCCTAATCCAAGGTACATCAACTTTCCCTAACTCTCTAAGCAACTCAGCTAATTTGGGCTGACCATACAAGTCTACCCCATAATTAGTAGTAATTTGTGAGATGAGAATAATTTCTTGTACCCCTTGATTGGCTAGCTCTTTAGCTTCAGCAACTATTGATTCTATGGTGCGCGATCGCTGTTTCCCTCTAAGATGAGGAATAATGCAAAATGCACAATTATAATCACAACCTTCAGCTACCCTCAGATAAGCTACTCCTTCGGTGGTTGTCCGGTATCGAGGAACCGTTTCATCGGCGATATAAGTTGGTTGCGTTGATACTTCTGTAACTCTTTCTCCTGCTTCTGCTCTCTCTATTACTTCTGTTATTTTATGATAGTCGCTACTACCAACTACTGCTACTGCTTCCGGCAATTCTTCCAAGAGTTGCTCTTGAAAGTGCTGTGCCATACAACCAGTAATGACAATTTTTTTATCGGCTTCTGCCAATTCTACGAGAGTACGTACAGATTCTTCTCTAGCAGCTTGAATAAAACTACAGGTGTTGACTATCACATAGTCTGCTAATTCTTCATTAGAATCTATCTGATAACCTGCTTGGACGAGTAGACCAAGCATATGTTCCGAATCTATACGATTTTTTTCGCATCCTAGATGGGAAACTGCAATGGTTGGCTTTTGTGCCATACTTTAATTGGGAAACTTGAAGTAATAATAAGTGAACAATTGACTAAGAGTATCTAGACAGGTCAGAGTCAATATCTACTTTTCTGCCAGAGTGTCACCATTATTAGTAGCCCTCTGAGTTTGTTCAGTATCGAAATTATATAAATTTAAAACTAAACCTAAGATATCGTTTCTGACTAAGTTATGTTGGTTAACTTTTTATGTCAAGTTTAATTATAAGCCTATTGTTAAGACATTGTAACAGATAGATTACTTTGAGCCAATTTATTTTGTCAAAAATTTTAGATATGGTCGAGAAATCTCTGGCATTTCTAGGGAAAAAATAGTGGTTAATTAGGCAAGTAGCAATTTACTTAGAGTTAATTTAGGCTTCACTCTAGCAACAATTCTAATCTAAATCTAGTAAGCTTAGATGCTAGCTACTGAAAAAAGTATTTCTTTGGCTATTTTTTCTATTGCTATGGTTTGTCTGGGATAATGATAATCTTTGAGCGCGAGATTCGGTGGTGCTGATAAATTCCGCAGCAAAGCTGAGGACACGGATTGCGCGTACGACGCGCAATTGTGAGATGTCCATACGGAAACAGCCCCTTGCGAACCTGTGTCACTATGAACAATCGCGCTGTAAAAATTCTTAGGATCGCTCCTCTTTTAAAAGGCTGTGTATCGATGACAAATTACTTAAAACGCTGGCTGTAAGTAAGGAAAATATAAGTGGACTTATATCAAATTTTTAAGACAAATAATCCCGTTATTGGCGTTGTTCATTTGTTGCCCTTACCCACTTCTCCTCGCTGGGGAGGTTCTCTTAAAGCAGTTATTGCTAGGGCTGAACAAGAAGCGACTGCTTTGGCAGCAGGAGGGGTAGATGGCATTATTGTGGAAAATTTTTTTGACGCTCCCTTTGCTAAAGATCGTGTAGATCCCGCGGTGGTTAGTGCCATGACTTTAATTGTAGACCGTCTTAGAAGTATGGTCATGTTGCCCTTGGGTATTAATGTGTTACGTAATGATGCTAGAAGTGCTATGGCGATCGCTAGTTGCTTGGAAGCACAATTTATTCGTGTCAATGTGCTTACAGGAATTATGGCAACAGATCAAGGTTTAATTGAGGGAAAAGCATATGAATTATTGCGCTATCGACGAGAATTAGGTACGGAGGTGGGAATTTTAGCTGATGTGTTAGTTAAACATGCTCGTCCTCTGGGTACGCCTAATCTGACTACGGCAGTACAAGATACGATTGCTAGAGGTTTAGCTGACGCTGTTATTCTTTCTGGTTGGGCAACAGGAAGTCCTCCTACTATAGAAGATTTAGAATTAGCTGCTGCTGCTGCGTGTAATACCCCTGTTTTTATTGGCAGTGGGGCTAACTGGGAAAATATTAACAAATTAATGTCAGCAGCGGATGGGGTAATTGTAGCTAGTTCTTTAAAGCGCAAAGGCAAAATCGAAGAAACTATCGATCCTATTCGCGTTTCTCAATTTGTTGAAGCAGCAAGACAAACGGTGAAAAAAAAAGATAAATATAAATCGGTTTCTTCCATCAAATTAACTAAATAAAGCTAAGATGGAATCACCGTTACACCGCCCTGAGGGTTTAACAGTTTGCTCAACGGAAGATAATCCACACCGCAACTGTTTCACCGTAAAATGGACGGGACATATAAACTTGAGGGGGCGATTGGCGAGGGCATCTCGCCAATTCAAGTTCCCCGTCTGAGGAGACCTCAGAAGACAAGGGGCTTGAAAGCCCAGCAGCCCCTCCGGTGTCTGCGGTGACTAGTGTTCCCTAGTCAAATTTATTATTTAGCCGATAAAATTAGTAATTTTTTTAGTTGATTATGCGCCGTCGACGTTCTGTTCCCTGGATTCATCGCTGGTCACGCCCTATAATTGGTGCAATCTCGATCGCGGGTGCTATCCTGACTGCTTATTTAACTATAACTAAGATCAGTGGAGGTGAAGTTGTTTGCAGTGCCGAAGTTGGTGCTGCCGGTAGCTGTAGTGATGTATTAAACAGTCCTTATGCAGAAATTTTTGGGCTACCATTAAGTCTGTTTGGTTGTCTAGCTTATATTAGCATGGCTGCTGCTGCGCTTTTCCCTCTAACTATCAATATAGAAGCCAGTAAACAATTAAGAAAAACTTTAGAAAATTGGACTTGGTTATTTTTGCTAGCCGGTAGCACTGCTATGGCAGTATTCAGTAGTTACTTAATGTATGTATTAGCAACCAAAATACAATCAGTTTGTTACTACTGTATCGGTTCAGCTTTATTTTCTCTGAGTTTATTACTTTTGACTATTCTGGGGAGAGAATGGGAAGATATTGGTCAGATTTTCTTTACTGGTTTAATGGTAGCTTTATTAACCCTGGTAGGTACTTTAGGGGTATATGCTAATGTCGATCAGCCATTAGCAGGAGTTCCAGATGAAAATGGTGTAATTGCCATTACTTCTCCAGATACTCCACCTCAAGCTCCTTATGGCTGGGAAATAACGACTACTTCAGGAGAAGCAGAGATAGCTTTAGCCAAACATTTAACTTCCATTGGCGCAAAAAAATATGGTGCGTACTGGTGTCCCCACTGCTTTGAACAAAAGCAGTTATTTGGCAAAGAAGCATTTAAAGAAGTAAATTACATCGAATGTGCTAGTGAAGGAAAAAATCCGCAACCTCAAGCTTGTACGGCAGCAGGAATTAGATCTTTTCCTAGTTGGGAAATAGATGGCAAGTTATATCCTGGAGTCCAAACTCCTCAAGAATTAGCGAAATTATCTAATTATCAAGGAGATATGAGTTTTAAATATAAGATGCCGTAGTAGTTAGAAGTGTTGCTGTAGTTTGGACTTGCGTAGAAATCAAATACCAGCTAGATAAACTATCTTGAGTAAAAATAGTTAAAACTTGATTGGTAAGTGACGAAAACGCAAGTCCTTGCTTATTTACTTTCTACTTTTTGCAGAGTGCTAGCTGGATTTAAACTTTGGAAATAGGCAGTACCAATAGTAACTAAGAATAAAAGATAGGCAATAACTTGTCCTAAATAGAGAGTTTGTCTATAGCCAAATAGAGATTTAAGTAAAATACCTGGAAATTCTCGATCTGGCAGAAATGCCGAAGCATCCCAAACTTGGCTACCCAACAAACAAGATACGCTATCAGCAAGACACCAGTTAGCGTACTGAGGCAATAACTGAGCAATTAAAGCTAAAGCAGAATCAAAATGATATAGTGCGCCCAAGACTAAACCACCAACAATGAGTAAGAGAAAAACACCCATTGTTTGGAAAAACAGACGGATATTAATTCTAACTCCCAGCCCAAATAGTAAGATACCCAGGATGACTGCTGCTATTAATCCTGACACAGCCCCGAGCGCAGGTAAAGTCCAGGTTTGTTGAAATTTTGCCACGATAAACAAAACCGTTTCAAACCCTTCCCGCAAAACAGCAATAAAAATCAGCAGAAAAATTGCTTTTCCTGCGTTAGTATCAGCCGTTAAAGCTTGGCTAATTGTTCCTTCTACCTCAGATTTAATCGATTTAGCCTGTTGTGTCATCCACAGTAGCATCCAACTGAGCATGGCGATCGCTACAAGCCCAAAAATACCTGCTAATAACTGTTTAACTACTGGTGCATATACTCCACCAGCATTTTCTAATCCACTGATAGTACCAGCTAGTAGCAATCCAATCAAAATACTAGCAACAATACCTCCACTAATTCCTAAATAAACCCAGCGATAAAGTTGAGTTTGTTCGGCTTTTTTGAGACAAGCACAAACAATACCCACAACCAAGGTAGCTTCAAATCCTTCTCTTAAAGTAACCACAAAAGTTGGTAAAGCAGCAGTAAAGTCCATGGAAATGTGACCAATTAAATGATATATAGTACAGGTTACAAGTTTTTCAATCTTGAAGAATTTTTGTCAGAATTGTGTTGATTAGATTTCTGGCCTAAATTCTTAATAAATAGATTTTTTAAACATAATAACTTAACGACCAATGCTCAATGAGCAATAACAGATGAACAACCGTTTTTATCGCTGGTTCAAATCTAGACATTTAGCTAGAAATTCAGTTGATACCCGCTACGCTCTACTGGAGGCTTGTTTGATCGGAATTTTTAGCGCGATCGCAGCTTTATTAGTTAAACGGGGTATTGGTTGGCTAGGAACATTGAGAATCCAGTCGATCGAACATTTTGGAGTACATACAACTTTACCCATTGTTGGTTTAACTTTTGGTATATTGGCAGGCTGGCTCATTGAAAATTTTGCTCCTGGCGCAGGAGGAGGAGGAATTCCCCAAGTTAAAGCAGTATTGGCAAGGTATCCAATTGTTTTAAATTTAAAAGTAGGCTTCATCAAAGCCTTAGGAACTATTTTTATTTTAGGTGCTGGTTTACCCCTTGGAAGTAGAGGACCAATTGTCAATATTGGGGCATCTTTAGCAGCCCAATTAAGTAGCTGGATTCCTAATTCTCCTGCTAATCGCCGTCAGATGATTGCAGCAGGTGCAGCAGCAGGTTTAGCAGCAGGGTTCAATGCTCCTATCGCAGGAGTTATGTTTGTGGTGGAAGAATTGATGAAAGATGTATCTAGCCTAACTTTAGAAACAGCTATTCTTGCTTCTTTTACTGGCTCAGTAGTTTCTCGTCTTTTAGGTTCTGCTGATTTAAATATCCCCCCCACTATTCTCAATTCATCTAGTCAGAGTAACTTTACTGTCCCAGAAATCCCTTTTTACTTACTTTTAGGTCTTTTAGCTGGTATTCTCGGAGTACTGTTCAATCGTAGCCTGATTATTGGTTTGCAACTTAATCGTCTTTTTAGCTTACCTTTACCCCTACGTATTGGCATAGCAGGTTTAATTTCAGGCACGATCGTTTCTTTTCTACCTACTTTTTTTTATAACAATGCTGGGTTGAGACAGACATTAATTGCTGGACAATTAGATTGGCAAACTACGGGCTTAGCTTTTGTTGCCTATTTTTTCTTAACTATTATTACCTATAGTTCTGGGGCTACAGGAGGATTATTTGCCCCTACTTTAGTTTTGGGTGCTGCATTGGGTTATTTAGTGGGAGAAGCAGAAGTTTCCTTAATCAATATCGAATCAACTTATTCTTTTGCTCTCACTGGAATGGCAGCGTTTTTTACTTCTGTGGTGAGAGTTCCTGTAACAGCGATCGTCATTATTTTTGAAATGACTGCTGATTTTAATTTAGTACTGCCACTGATGATTACTTCTGCTGTTTCTTATATTACGGCTGAAAGTATATCTCGGTGTTCTGTTTATCAGCATCTTCTCGACGCTAGTGGAATTAAAATACAGGAGGAAAACCCTAATTACGATATTCTTTCTCAACTCAAAGCTTGTGATGTAATGCAGACAGAAGTAGAAACTTTAGCTGCCAGTCTCACTATGACAGAGGTGATTAAGGCTATGTCTCGTTCTCATCATCGTGGCTTTCCCGTCTTAGAAAAGGGTGTATTAGTAGGTATTATTGCTCAGTCTGATTTAGAGAATATTAATCAGCAGAAGAAAAAAACTTTACTGCGAGATGTAATGACCAAAAATCCGATTACGGTAAATCCTGAGTCTGCTATTGGTGATGTACTATATTTGCTCAACCGCTACCAACTATCCCGTCTACCTGTGACGGAAGGAAATAACCTAGTGGGGATTATTACTCGTAGCGACATTATCAAAGCAGAAGCAAAACAACTTATTGGTGGTCAAGAGGCAACTTTTAAACCCCCATGTTCTTATACTATCTATCAAACTCGTTCTCCTGCTACTGGTCGTGGACGTATTTTATTACCTTTATCTAATCCTCTGAATGTACCACCTTTATTTGAAATTGCTGTAGCGATCGCCCGTTACCAAAAATATGAAATTGAATGTTTACAAGTTATTAATGTTCCTAAATACAGTTATCCGGCACAAGCTCAAGTTGATACAAAATCTAATCGTCAGTTAATGTTGCGTCTAGAAAGACTGGCACGGAAAGCCAAAATTCCTTTACATACAAAAATTTGCGTAGCTACAGATACGGTTGAGGCAATTTTATCAACTATTACCCAAGAACACATCAATCTGGTTGTGATGGGTTGGAAAGGCAAAACCCATAGTTCGGATCGCATCTTTGGCAGTATTGTCGATCCTCTGATTGAAAAAGCTCCTTGTGAATTATTATTAGTTAAACTGGGTCAACAACCTTATTCTCTACCCTACAACCAAAGCAGAATGGGAAAATGGTTAATTCCCACGGCGGGAGGTACAAATGTCCAAAGGGCATTAAAAGTACTACCTGCATTGGCAGATTTATACCCTCGCTCCCTTTCTCCGAAGATTCATTTGTGTCAAGTATACTCTCCCCATAAATCTCCCCCTAATCTTCCCCGTCTCAATAGAATAGCTAAATTAATTACTGATAAAACTAATTTGCCTGTTTTTCCGCTACCAATCGCCGATTCTTCTGCACCAGAAGCGATCGCTCGTCTAGTAGAACAAGAAAAACACGATTTAGTCGTACTAGGAGCAAGTCGAGAAGGACTACTTAAACAAGCTCTTTACGGTAATGTCCCAGAAGCGATCGCTCATAAAGTGAATTGTACAGTTATGATTATCCGCTCTCCAGCTAAAATAGACTAAATTTTTGGGTTAGTAGGGACGTAGCATGCTACGTCCGTACAGTAGAGATAAAAGCTAAGAAACCAACCTTTGATATTGCATTCCAGGTAAGTTACCAATCAATCCCATTAATTCCAATTGAGAGAGAGAAGCCAAAACAAAACCTGTTTCTAATCCTGTTTGCCGAACAATTACATCTAAAGAAGTAGGTTCAGAAGTAATCGCTTTATATATTTTCTCTAATTCTGGTTCTAAATCGGGTAAAGGTAACTGAGAAGATTCTGGTACATCTAACTGAGGTATAGTTCCCAACATTTCCAATAAATGGGCTTCACTTAAAATTAGATGCGCCCCACGATTGAGTAATTCCAGACTGCCAAGACATTTTTGATTATCTAAAGCACCAGGCAAAACATAAACATCTCGTCCAAATTCATTAGCAAAACGGGAGGTAATTAATGCTCCTGATTTTATTGGTGCTTCCATAATTAAGACTGCCCGACACAAACCAGCAATAATGCGATTACGAGCAGGGAAATTAGTTTTATTTGGTTGTGTTCCCCCCGAATACTCACTGAGGACTAGCCCTTGCTCTTGAATTTCTTGAGTTAGCTGTCGATTACTGGCAGGATAAATTATATCTACTCCTGTGCCGACAACGGCAATAGTTCTTCCTCCTGCTGCTAAACAACTGCGATGAGCCTCAGTGTCAATTCCTGTTGCCAGACCAGAAACTATAGTAAAATCATGTTGTGCTAGGGTCCTGCTAATTTTCCTTGTCCATCTTCTGCCGTATTCCGTTGGATAACGCGTCCCAACGATCGCGATTGCTTTTTTTCTTCCCAGATTTTCCTCTAAATTAACTTGCCCTCGATAGTGGAGAATAGGAGGCGGACTAGGAATTTCTAGTAATAAACGAGGATATTCTGGTTCTGCTGGTGTCCAAAAGTCAGGGTTTTGGCGACTATATTCTGTCAGTATTTGTTGAGGATTGAGGCACGATCGCTGTTGTTCTATATTAGCAATCAGTTTGTTACCAAAACCTTCGACTACCATAAATTCGTTACCTGGTGCTGTCCAAGCAGAACCCATAGTACCGAAATGTTGATGTATTCTCTGAAGTAAGATTGCTCCAAGACCGTTTATTTGCAACCAAGCTAGCCAATACGCTTTTTCTGGTAAAACTGCTTGCATAAGTTCGATGGATTTTGGCTCAACTACTCCACCCTAACAATTGAGAGGATGGAGTGTCCTCAAATCCCTTCGTTAAAAAAATGCTAACTTAGCGGTTAACTCATGCTTGTAAAGGTTTTTGGTTAGGATTAGCCTTACTTGGAGGAACTCTGCGGGTAGCTACTTCCTCCATAGGTATAAATTCGATATTGTTTAACAAAGTAGTTACAAAAGCAAATAAAAGAAAAGGCAAAGATAGAACTAAAACAATTCCTACTGTTGCCAAAGCATAAATCTGACGAGTACTACTCCAAAGTGCCAAAGTAGTAGCAAGACTAATAAAAATAACAATTAGCCAAACAATGATCTGACCATATATGTCTCCGAAAGTTAGAGTACAGATCATCCGATATTTTGGTTTTTCTTGATCCATCAATTTTTACCCTTCATTCCATCAAGTTTCCAAGATTATGTATTTAGGTTAACGTTATTGATTTAGGACGAGACAATATCTAAATGTTTTTAAAAGAAGGGTTGCAATATTTGTTTACATTGCTCAGGAGATTTTAGCTTTAGTCACCTAATCTTTAGTAGATTATTGACAAACTATAAAATTGAAATTCTGTGAAAATTTTTGATTTTTCTGGCTTTTTTGAAACCTTATAATACTCTGAATGAGAAAGACAAATAAATTAAGGTAATTGAGAGATGGGTGAAAATTCTATTGTTGAAGAGCGTGATTATACTCTAATCATCGATAAAAGTGGCAGTATGTCTACCAACGATCAAATAGGCGGTAAAACTCGTTGGGAGGCAGCACAAGAGTCTACTTTAGCTTTGGCAAGAAAATGCGAGGAAATTGATCCTGATGGAATTACAGTTTATTTATTCTCTGGTCGTTTTCGCCGATACGATAACGTTACTTCTGATAAAGTAACTCAGATTTATCAAGAAAATGAGCCAATGGGACGTACCGACTTGGCTAGTGTTTTGCAAGATTCTCTGAATAACTATTTTCAACGTAAAGCAGCAGGAGAAGCTAAAACTAACGGAGAAACTATTTTAGTTATCACCGATGGTGAACCCGACGACTATAAATCAGTTATGCGTGTGATTATAGAAGCTTCTCAGCAAATAGACCGAGACGAAGAATTAGGTATTTCTCTAATTCAGGTTGGTAAGGATGCCAAGGCAACTCAGTTTCTGAAAGCTTTGGACGATCAACTAGAATCTGCTGGTGCTAAATTCGATATTGTTGATACTATTACCATCGAAGACATGGAAGATACTACCTTAGCAGAAGTATTGCTTAATGCTATTATGGATTGATTTTGGCAATACTGAAAATTAATTAATAGACGTAGCCTACTACGTCTATGATGCAATATTTAATTCACCTATTTTTTGCTTTAATATGTATACATTAAAGCTACTAATATTAGTTCTACCCAAATTTTTTCACCAATAACGGTAGACAAAATATTAGGATGTAAGAGTGAGCAATCAATATTATCCCTTACATTCATTAGAGAAAGGTAACTGGTTCAAGCTAATCTGCGGAGCTAGTTTTCAAGACCTTTCTGCTATTCGCAACCTTGCTTTAAGCTACAGTTTAGCTGGTGCTGACTGTATTGATGTTGCTGCTGATCCAGCGGTAATTTTGGCAGCCAAGGAAGGAATAGCTGCTGCTAGAGAAAAAGCAGCTATTGCCCAGAAGCAAGGATTTTTGTGGCAGGGAACACCATGGATAATGGTGAGCCTAAATGATGGAGAAGATCCACATTTTCGGAAAGCGGAATTTAGCTCAACTGAATGTCCAACCGATTGTCCTAGCCCTTGTAAAAGTATTTGTCCTGCTTCGGCAATAACTTTTAGCCAACTAGAAAATAATTTTTCTGGGGTGATCGAACAGCGTTGTTATGGTTGTGGTCGTTGTTTGCCTGTATGTCCTTCTCAATTAATTTTTACTCGTTCCTATGTATCTACACCAGCTATGATTGTTCCTTTAATTGGAGAATTAGGCATAGACGCACTAGAAATTCATACTCAAGTAGGTCATGAAGATGATTTTTATAGATTATGGCAAGCGATCGCTCCTGAAATCAAGCAACTGAAATTACTAGCAGTTAGTTGTCCTGATGCTCCTGGGTTGATTGAGTATTTAGAACATATTTATAATTTGCTCTCTCCTTTACCAATTCCTTTAATTTGGCAAACCGATGGTCGTCCTATGAGTGGAGATATCGGCAAGGGAACTACTCATGCAGCGATCGCTTTAGCCAAAAAAGTATTACAATCTGGTTTAGCTGGTTACATTCAATTAGCAGGGGGAACTAATGGATATACTGTTACTAAACTCCAAGAGAATGGATTATTAAAATCCCCAGGTAAAGATAATTTACCTGCTCTTAAACCAAACCATAAACAGCCTAAATCAAAACATGTTTCTGGTATTGCTTATGGTAGTTATGCTCGCTCTTTATTAATGCCAATATTAGAAGATTTAGGAACTATGAATTATGATTATTTACCTTTTTCAATTACGAGCAAACAAAGTTGTTGGCAATTAGAAAACAACCCTAAATTACTGTGGCAAGCTGTTAAAACAGCCCATGCTTTAGTTTCTCAACTAAAAATAGTTGGCAAATAAAGTATTTTTGCTGAGTAGCAAAGAGTAGTTTTTTCTCATTTTTATTATCCTTTTAATATTTAAAAAATAGTCTTGAATGGCACAAGAAAATATAGCTTCTCATCGAATGCAAGTTACCGACAATTTAGATGAATTATTAGCAATTTTTCCTGAATCAATTCGTACTAAAATTACCGAACATCCTCAAACTCAAGAGGGTAATTTGATTGAAGTGGTGATGGATTTGGGAAGATTACCAGAAGCTCGTTTTGCCAACGAAGTATCTTATCTGGGTAATAATCTCGTGTCCAGAGAAGATATTCAGTACAGCGTTGAACGAGTAGGAACATTCAGTAGCGATAATCGTGCTGGAATGGAAAGGACGTTACATCGTATTAGTGCAATTCGCAATCGTACAGGGGATATTATTGGTCTGACTTGTCGTATTGGTCGAGCCGTATTTGGTACGATTGTGATGATTAGGGAATTGATTGAAACTGGTCAGTCACTTCTGTTGCTTGGTCGTCCAGGGGTAGGCAAAACTACAGCTTTACGGGAAATTGCCAGAGTTTTGGCTGATGATCTACAAAAAAGAGTTGTCATTATCGATACCTCTAATGAAATTGCTGGGGATGGAGATATTCCTCACCCTGCTATCGGTCGCGCCCGTAGAATGCAGGTGGCTCGTCCAGAGTTACAACATCAGGTAATGATTGAAGCAGTGGAAAATCATATGCCAGAAGTCATTATTATTGATGAAATTGGTACAGAGTTAGAAGCTTTAGCTGCTCGGACTATTGCAGAGAGAGGCGTACAATTAGTAGGTACGGCTCACGGCAATGCGATCGCTAATCTGATTAAAAATCCTACCTTATCGGATTTAGTAGGCGGAATTCAAGCTGTTACTCTAGGAGATGATGAGGCTCGTCGTCGTGGTTCACAAAAAACTGTTTTAGAGCGCAAAGCACCACCAACTTTCGCCATAGCAGTAGAAATGCTAGAAAGACAGCGATGGGTAGTTCACGAAGACGTAGCAGCAACCGTAGATAATTTGTTGCGGGGTATTGAACCAGCAGCCCAAATCAGAACCGTTGATGATAATGGAGAAGTCACTATCGTTCATGAAGAACCAGCCACCATTATTAGTAATACTCTAACCAGGACTACTCCTGTTGCTACACCAATTCGCCCAGGAGGATGGAGAGCTTCAGGGAGGATGTCTGCTGTAACCCCATTTAAAGGCAAACAAAACAGGGTTAATGGGGATTTTGAGCAAATGCTAGAGCAATCTTGGCAGACCCAAGAATCTGATGGTAATAAGATTCGTGTTCCTGGGCCAAATGGCGAAGATTGGCCTGTATATATCTACCCCTATGGTATTGGTCGGAGTCAATTAGAACAAGTAATTGATGTGCTAGATTTGCCGATAACGCTGACCAAAGATATCGATAGTGCTGATGCAGTTTTAGCTTTGCGATCGCAAATCAAAAATCACTCTAAATTGCGAACTATCGCCAAAAACCGTCATTTACCTATTCATGCGGTTAAATCTAATACCATACCTCAAATTACTCGTTCTTTAAGGCAAATACTAGATTTAGAAGATCCTAATGTCCCTGAAGCAACGGATTTACGTCTATTTACCAAAGCAGGTAATGACGATGAAATTGAAGCCCTAGAAGAAGCCAGATTAGCAGTAGAACAAATTGTCATTCCCAAAGGACAACCAGTGGAATTATTACCCCGTTCTCCCAAAGTACGTAAAATGCAACATGAGCTAGTAGAACACTATCGCTTACAATCCGATAGTTTTGGTGAAGAGCCTAACCGTAGACTGAGGATTTATCCAGCATGATCTAAACTAAAAGCGAATAGGTAAGCTATTTGCTTTTAGATAATAATTTCGTATCATAGACTACAAATTATTTTGATTATTTTATTCCCAAATAGCAAAAAAATTTGATAGCCTAAGCTAATAGCTTTGGGAACGGAAGATAAATGTGGATATATTAATTGGTCGCGGAAAAAAGGCTCGACGAGCCTATGGATTTGATGAAATAGCACTCACTCCAGGAGTGCGTACCTTAGATCCTAGTTTGGCAGATACTACCTGGGAACTTGGCGGGATAAAAAGAGAAATTCCTATTCTTGCCAGTGCTATGGATGGAGTAGTTGATGTCAAAATGGCAGTACTACTATCAGAATTAGGTTCAATAGGAGTGCTTAATTTAGAAGGTATTCAAACTCGCTATGAAGATCCAGAACCAGTACTTAATCGTATTGCTTCAGTGGGTAAAGATGAGTTTGTGGGTTTAATGCAGGAATTGTATGCTGAACCAATTAAGCCAAACTTAATCGAACAAAGGATTAAAGAAATTAAACAGCAAGGTGGTATTGCTGCTGTTAGTTTAACTCCTGCTGGAGCAAGTAAATATGGTGAAGTAGTAGCTAAAGCTGGTGCAGACCTACTATTTGTTCAAGCAACAGTAGTTTCTACTGCCCACCTTTCTCCTGAATCAATCACTCCTTTGGACTTAGCTAGTTTTTGTCAAGAAATGCCTATGCCTGTGATTTTGGGTAACTGTGTTACTTACGAGGTGGCATTAAATCTTATGAAAGCTGGTGCTGCTGCTGTTTTAGTAGGTATTGGACCTGGTGCTGCTTGTACTTCTCGTGGTGTGCTAGGAGTGGGAGTACCTCAAGCAACCGCAACGGCAGATTGTGCAGCAGCTAGAGACGATTACTATGCAGAAACAGGTAAATATATTCCTGTCATCTCCGATGGAGGTATTGTTACTGGGGGCGATATTTGTAAATGTCTTGCTTGTGGTGCTGATGCAGTGATGATTGGTTCCCCTATTGCTCGCTCTGCTGAAGCTCCTGGTGGTGATTATCATTGGGGTATGGCAACACCCAGTCCAGTTTTACCTAGAGGTACTCGGATTAATGTAGGTACAACAGGAACAATCAAAGAAATTTTAGTTGGACCAGCCAGATTAGATGATGGTACTCATAATCTTCTCGGTGCAATTAAAACTAGTATGGGAACTCTGGGGGCAAAAAACCTTAAAGAAATGCAGCAAGTGGAAGTAGTTATTGCTCCTTCTTTGTTGACTGAGGGTAAAGTCTATCAAAAAGCTCAACAATTAGGGATGGGTAAATAGAAATGCAAATTTAGTAGGGTGGGTCACCGTTACACCGCCGTAAAACGACGGTGCCTGCGGTGACCGGTGTTCCTCGGTCAAGTTAGTTTTTTTAAACTTTTGAGAATTTAGATTTGCCCACCTTACAAAGCCTTTAACTATGAACCCAAGTTGCTAGTTAGGAAAAAAGCTGGGGGACTACAGAAAAAGTTATATACCAGACGTTCTACCCCCAGAATCAGCCATTGTATTGAGTCTTGCTTCTAAATCTAATTGTAAAACTTGAATTTTGAAGGGAAGACTTATTTCTTTTAGATAAAATCGCCGATCTGCATCTAATTGAATATCCCAATACTCACTAAACATTTTTAATTGAGAGTCGCCACTTAAGACATATCCTGCTTCAGAGATTGTAAAGTTAATCATCTTGCCATTAATTTGAACTCTAAATAGATCTTTATTTACTGATTGTTTAAAATCTATCAATCCTAATTCATTAATTTCAGGTTGATAGCTAATGTTATTTTTATTGGCAAGATATTGACGATAACTTTGGTAGTTTTCCGTTTCTTTAAAATTAGGAAAGTACTTGGTTATTTCCGTGATTCTATTATTAGCTAAATCATTGTGATATTGTTTAAATAAATTACCAACTTGTCCTACTAATTCTGATTTACTAATTAGATGTTGATATTCTGACTCATCAACTCGCTCTTCAATAGGAATAGACTTCCAAACTTTACGACTGTTACGATATCTAGTGGAATAACGATTGGTAAATTTGGGGTTGATTTTTTTAGTAAACTCTAATATTTTTTGATCTTCAGTAAAAGTTTTACCATAAAAAAGAATAAAATTATAGAAATTGATTAAAAATCTAGATGCTAGTGTTCCAATTATCAAAAATACAAATGATAATAAAAATCCTGGAAAATTTTTCGAGTTAATAGTCCAGCATTTTTGGTAAACATATGTCTCTACACCACAATCTATATTATATGTAT
The DNA here is from genome assembly GCA_030065155.1 of Xenococcaceae cyanobacterium MO_188.B29. Lineage (GTDB taxonomy): Bacteria > Cyanobacteriota > Cyanobacteriia > Cyanobacteriales > Xenococcaceae > JASJDJ01. The sequence goes on along the minus strand of JASJDI010000118.1, from coordinate 115 downwards.
AGTCTTCTTTGAAGATAGTAGGAATTTGAGTTCCACCATGAACTAAGATATCGTTAGCAAAGAAGTTACCTTCTTCATTTTTCAAACTAAGTTGATACAGTTTGGAAGGTTTGAC
>JASJDI010000117.1 GCA_030065155.1 Xenococcaceae cyanobacterium MO_188.B29 | reverse complement strand
CTTACTCTAACAGCCACAAAACACCTCTTGTTATAGATTAATAATATTTATGTGCAGTCTATTATTCTAACTACTAATCTGCTCTAGACTTGCTCTGCATTTAAAATAGTTTTAGATAATACTTGGAATCTTTTGTTTACAAACAGTCTCTGAGGCTGATTTTGTTAAACAACTAAACTCTCTAATGTAAACCTATGACCGATGATTTATCGCGCTCGTTTTCATCCCACTCGCACAGATAAAGCGACACTAGGAGTGTTTAACGGCAGGATTGTCAACTACAAACAGGAGAGGCAAAGTGACAGTTACCGTTGTTCCTATGTTAACTTGACTATCGAGCTTAATAGAACCTTGATGAGCTTCTACACAGCTTTTGACGATCGCGAGTCCTAAACCTGTACCAGGAATTCTACCAACGTTGCTGGCACGATGAAACGGTTCAAACAAATATTGATGATCTTTGAGGGGAATACCAATTCCCCAATCTTGGATCCGAAAAATCATTACTTGCTCTTGAGGGATTAAGTCAAATTGTACTCGATCGCCTTCTGAAGAATATTTAATCGCATTGGCTAATAAATTGCCTAAAATATGTCGCAACAAACTTTTATCCCAATCAGTCTGGGGAATTTTTCCTTGGGCATTAAACACAATTTGAATTTGTTTTTTATCAGCATTAAACTGTAACTCTTCTACTAGCTCTAAGCAAAATAACTCTAGATCTAGTGGAGTGAGATTACACTGAAAGGTATCAGAATCAGTTTTGCCTACCAACAGAACTTCATCTAAAAGCTGTACCATATTTTTACTGGCACTACGGAGCATCTGGAATAAATAAACTTTTTTCTCTTCGCTGAGGCAATCGCTTCTATTTTGTAGTAATTCTGTACAAGAAAGTACCGTTGTTATAGGACTACGAAAATCATGGGAAAACATTGATACCAATTCAGACTTAAAGTGATTGATTTCTTTTGCCTTCATTAATTCGGTAGTTTTTTCCCGAATTTGCTTCATCAAATTTTCGTTAGTTTCTCGCAGTATATCTGCAGCTTTTTGGCGTTCGATCGCATATTGAATTGACCTAACTAAAACATCAATATTAATAGTACGCTTTACTAAATAATCCTGCGCTCCTTGTCTAACTGCCTCAACTGCTAGTTGATTATCATTAGTATTGGTTAAGACAACTATGGGCAAATGGGGAAAATTTTTAACTAATAATTCCACAGATGCCAATCCTTGACTATCGGGCAAAGTTAAGTCCAGCAAAATTAGTTCAAATTGCTCTTGTCTAAGTCGATTTACACCCCATTGCAATCTTTTTTCATGAGTTAGGCAAAACTGATTTGGATTAAAGTTTTTCAGAATTTCTCTTATCAACCTAGCCTCAACAACATCATCTTCAATCAACAAAATCTTGATTGGTTTTGGCTGAGTATTAGGCTGTAATGAAGATACCCCGACAGAGCTTTCAGACATATAATTAGTTTTCCTGAACAGAAATGGACAGGGTCAATTGGTTGGTAGTTAGTAGTTAGTAGTTAGTAGTTAGTAGTTAGTGGTTATGCCGATCTTTGAGAGGAGACGCAGTGACGTAGAGATAATTTTTGAACGAGAAATTAACCTTCCTCCCTTGTCCCCTTGTCTTCCTCGTCTCCCTTGTCTCTCCAAACTCCCCCAAACTGCTCCCATATTACTTAGCTTACTGGGGAGGTAAAGTAACTGTGGACAGCCAAAATTCCTCGATCCGCCTGACAATCGTGAATAATTGACTAAGATTACGGGATTTAGTGATAAAACAGTTGGCATTAAGATCATAACTTTGATGAACATCATCTTCGTTTTTAGAGGTAGTTAGCACAATTACAGGAATTCGCTTAAACTGCGGATTAGTTTTTATTTCTGCCAATACCTCTCTACCGTCTTTTTTAGGTAGGTTTAAATCCAGGATAATCAGATCGGGACGGGAAGCAGCTGCATACTCACCTTCTTGTTGTAAATATGTCATAGCTGCTACGCCATCCCTGACAGTTTCCATTTGATAGGTAAGAGAACTATTTTTTAATGCTTCTTGAATTAGTCGAATATCAGCTTTATTGTCCTCCACTAAAAGAATAGTTTTTGGCTTTTCGTCCATTTCTAAGGTCACGTTCACGTCCTCCCACAGGGATCGTAAAGTAAAAAGTTGCTCCTTTACCTAATTCTGACTCTACCCAGATTTTACCTCGATGACATTCAATAATTTTTTTACAAATTGCCAAACCCATACCCGTTCCTGGATATTCATCTCTGGTATGTAAACGTTGGAAAATGACAAAAATGCGATCGCTGTACTGGGGATCGATACCAATACCATTATCTCTAACGGAAAATAGCCACTCATCTTCTTGACGTTCGACTCCGATCTCAATTTTTAGTGGTGCAGCACTGCGGAATTTAATCGCATTAACAATTAGATTTTGGAACAGTTGCATTAACTGGGTGCTGTCTGCTCTCAATGTGGGTAGAGAATCGACAACAGCAATTTGAGCCTTACTAGCACTAATGCGTCTTTGTAAATTGGTTAGAGCTTTTTCTAGAGCAACTCCTGCATCGGTAACCGTAAATTCGCTTCCTTGAGTGTCTACTTTAGAGTATAGCAATACATCATCAATCAGGGTTTGCATCAAACTAACCCCATCTACGGCAAATCCAATAAAATCTTTAGCATCTTCGTCAAGATGATCGCCATAGCGCATTTCTAGCAACTGGACATAGTTGGAAACATGATTGAGGGGTTCTTGTAAATCGTGGGAAGCAACATAGGCAAATCGCTTTAACTCAGCGTTAGAACGTTCTAAATCTTGAGCCAAGAGAGCCAATTCTTCCGCTTGACGTAGCACAATATTAACAATGGCTCGTCTCAATTCTTTAACATTATTAATCTCTACTTGTTGCCAGGGCAAGGATGTTAAACGTACTTCTTCTTTCCATAATTCAAAGGATTTGCGGGGAGATAAACGCAGTCCTCCTTCTGATTTAATAGTTTGATAGGCATTATTGGGATCGCCCCCCCAGTTCACGGTTTGAATTACTTCTGGTCGAAACCATAATACATAGTTGCGACGAGAGATCGCCATTGCTACTAATCCACTGGCGAAATTTTTGTAAGCATCAGCTTCGGGATAAATCTCTGCTAGAGAATCAGTATAAAATACTTCTTCGTTAATATTTTTATACAGCCACTGCACCAAAAAATTAAGTTCTTCTTCTGTGGGGGTTTCTCCCACTAACGTCCACTTGCCATTCAGACAAACTGCTGCTCCTCCCGCAGCAACTAAATCTAGCAGGTAAGACTCCTCTTTGACTAAGCCTTCGACCAAATTTTCAGATTGCGCCAAGTTATCTACTATGCTCGATCGCATTTGAGCCAGTTTCATGCGGTAATTGTAATCTTCGCTTTCTTCCCGATTAGAAATCTCCGCAAAAATTACTCGCCCTAAAAATTCACAGGCTTTACGTAATTCATAAGGGACATATTTGGGAGTTAAATGATGACAGGCAATAAGTCCCCAGAGTTGACCATTTTCAATCAGAGAGATAGTTAAAGATGCACCCACCCCCATGTTATGCAAATATTCTAGATGACAGGGATAGGGACTCCTAAGAATAGACATAGTCAAGTCTACAGGGCGATCGCTTTGAGGATTGGTAGCGGGGAACAACTCTACAGGTTCAGCATAGGCATCAGGAATCAATCTGATCCAATTGGAACTAAATAGCTTTCTGGCTGGTTTGGGAATATCAGAAGCAGGAAAATGTAAATTAAGATAGGGTTCTAGATGATCTAATTTTTCCTCAGCAACCACTTCACCATGATCATCTTTGTCAAACTTATACAGCATGACTCGATCGAATCCTGTTACTTTACGTACCTCTTGCACGATAATTTGGCAAAAATCTTTTAGACTTGCAGTCTCTTGTAATTGATTAATAGAAGTTCTTGCTAGGTGATAAAAACTCAGAAAAGGAATGTTCTCTTGAGATGCAGCCGGCTCTAATTCTAAAATTAAAATACCTTCTGTATTGCGGTGAAAAACTCCATCAAAGATCGCATAATCATCTCCATCCTTTCTAACCCAGATCTTAGTTGGATTAATAAAATCAAGGTTATCTTGATTGATTCCTCGCTGAATAATTTCAAACTGAAACGGATCGAGAAGTTCTTCCAAAGTTCGATCGATCATGTCTTCAGGATGAATACCAAACATCGAATAGGAATTAGTCGTAACCTGAACTATTTTTAGTTCTGGCTCTTGCAGCACCAAAATAACTCCGTGCGGTTGAATCAAACTAGAAGTATGAATTGCTTGCTTTTCTAATTCATTTAAATTAGTAACATTGGCAAATTTAATACTAGTGTCTTTCACGCTCTTGCTCCCATATTTTAGGTTAGTGGTTAGTTGTTAGTGGCAATTATGCTTATTTTTGTTTTGTGCTACCTAACTTAATCTCTGAATTTAAGTTGCTTCTATTTTGATGTTCAAGATAGTTATTTAGAACAATTAATTTAAGTTCGGTTTTGGTGATTCTTCTGTAGGTATTTGTACTTCTACAGGAATAGGAATCTTTGAATCTAATGCAGAGAAAACTTAAAATAAAGCTACTGATTACTATCTAGATATTCAATTCTAATATTTACTATAAAATGGTTGACTTAATCTGGATTATTATGAGAATTAAAATTTGTTATGTACTTCTTAAACAATAAACACAAAAGTTTAATTTAAATCAAAAAACTATTTAGGGGGGTACAAGCTTAAAAGGGTAGACTGTATCTGTGGTAATAATTTTCTATACTAAGAACTAGTGAAAAGTTAAGATATTTTCATGGTTCAAGGCAAAAACTATTCAGAAATAGAAGCTTATTTGCAAGCCTACCTAGAAACTGGCTATTTTATGGGTTCTATACTGGTTGATTGTGCAGGGGAAATATTGTTAAGCAAGGGATATGGTATGGCAAATTTAGAACATAACATTCCCAATAAACCACAAACTAAATTTCGTCTTGCTTCTGTAACTAAGCAGTTTACCGCAGCTTCCCTCCTCAAACTTCAAGAACAAAACTTGCTCAAGGTAAATAATTCGCTTGCCACTTATTTACCCAACTATCCTCATGGAGAACAAATTACTATTCATCAACTACTAAATCACACTGCAGGCATTCCTAACTATACTAGTTTTGATGATTATCAGACGAAAAAAAGACTTGCTACAAAACTAGACGATCTGATTGCTTGGTTTAGCGATCGCCCTTTAGAATTTACTCCAGGCGATCGCTTTAGTTACAGCAATTCTGGCTATGTAGTTTTAGCCAAAATCATTGAATCTGTCTCTAATCAATCCTATGCAAATTACTTACAACAGTATATTTTTAACCCTCTAGGAATGAATGATTCTGGTTATGATCGTCAAGAAACCATATTAAAGAATCGCGCTTCTGGCTATGTTTCCACAGGAGAAGGATATCAAAATGCAGAATATATAGATATGTCTGTACCTTCTGGTGCGGGGGGAATATATTCTACGGTTGAAGATCTATCTAAATGGACTCGATCTCTTTATACCGATGTAGTACTAAATCAATCATCTAGAAATACCATGTTTGCTTCTACCGTTAAAGTTCCTACAGAGGAAGACGAACAAGCGTATTATGGTTATGGATGGTTTATCGACATTCAACACGATCTCGATCGTATTTCTCATGATGGAGGTATTGATGGTTTCCGTACCCACTTGGCTAGATATCCTAATGAACAGATTGCCATTATTGTCTTAAGTAATCTTGCAACATCTCCAGTAGCAAAGATCGGGCGAGATATAGCTGCTATTTTGTTAGGAAAATCCTATGAGTTACCACAAAAACGAGAAGCAATTGACCTCGATCCTTCTATTTACCAAGCTTATGTAGGACAATATAAATTCGCTGAAGCTAACTCTCTACCACCCTCTGCAAAAGACATTATTTTTAAGGTTACTATCGACTCTCAAAGCATCTTTACTCAATTCACAGGACAAAAAGTTGTCGAAATTTTTCCAGAGTCCCCAAATAAGTTTTTCCTCAAAGTAGTAGATGCTCAGCTTACCTTTTTTGCTAATGATGATGGTCAAGTCTCCCATATAATTCTCCATCAAAATGGAAGAGATACAAGACTCAATAAAATCAAAAAGTAGCAAGTAGAGAATTTTAAAACTCACTACTCGCTACTTGCTACTAACCACTAACTACTAACAACTTTCCCAACTAACGCATAGCTGCTGCTGGAGGTAAAATAGGCTGTTGTGCTTTAATATTTCTCATCTCATTACTATTGTTATAGAGAGGCTTATCTTCCTCCAATAACAGATTTCTAATTAATCTAGCTGCAATTTTTTGCGTTAATCTTTCTGCTACCTGTTGTCCTAGTTGTTGAGTTTCTGGTTTAGTAATTATTTTGGTAACTACAGAAACAATGCGAGTAGGATCGAAACCTGGAGTTTGCTGCAAAATGTCAATAATATTTTTGAGATGCTTAACGGTATAAGACTCTTCTCGTAATTCGATAGGAGTTTCTTGTACTGCTAATCCTACTTGCTGCCTAAAAGAAGTAGAAAGATTAAACCAAGTTCTACGCCCCAAATTATCTAAAGCATTGACAATTTCATCAGCTAGGCGATCGCGAATAAATGCCCCTCGTTCAGAAAAGAGAAAATCTAACGCCTGATTGACTATCTTATCAAAATCATAGTCTCTAGAATCATTGGCGTTACGCATCAAGTTTTCTAAACGATGCCAACGGAATCCTTCTTCTTTAAATAATAAATCTTTTAGAGATGCTCTTAATTCTGGTGCAGGATCGGTAAGCAAACGTTTAGCAATATAAGGGTAAGCTTTACTGAGTACTTTAAACTCTGGTTCAATACCGATCGCAATTCCTTCTAAAGTTACCATCGAGCGAATAATTAGAGCATAGTAGGCTGGTACACGAAAAGGAAACTCATACATCATTGCCGACATCTGATCGGTAATGCTCTTAAAGTTTAACTCTGCTACACTAGCTCCCAAAGCATTACCAAAAACATTAGCTAATGCTGGCACAATTGGTCTTAAATCTGTATCAGAGGTAAGGAAGTCTAACTTAACATAGTCATGGGATAAAGCTTCAAAATCGCGGTTAACTAGGTGAACTACCGCCTCAATTAGACCATATCTTTGATAGGGTTTAATTCGGCTCATCATGCCAAAATCTAAGTAAGCAAGTCTACCATCAGGCATAGCTAATAAATTCCCTGGATGGGGATCGGCATGAAAAAAACCGTGTTCTAAAAGTTGTCGGAGAGAGCATTCTACTCCCACTTCTACTAAATGAGTTGCATTAATACCCTGAGCCTGAATTTTTTCTATATTGGTTAACTTAGTACCATTGATCCATTCCATAGTTAGGACTCTTCGTCCTGTGTATTGCCAATAGATTTTGGGAACGTAAATTTCTTCTATATATCCGTAGAGTTGACCAAATTTATCTGCATTGCGCCCTTCTTGAGTGTAATTAATTTCTTCAAAAATACGGCTAGCCAACTCATCAGTGATCGCAACTAAATCAGAACGTACTCTTTTAACATTATTTTGTACCCAACTAGCCACAGTACGCATGATATAAATATCTAGAGTAATGCGACGAATGAGATCGGGACGTTGCACTTTAACCGCAACTTCTTCTCCTGTTTTTAGTCTACCTTTGTACACCTGTCCTAAAGATGCAGCAGCAATAGGTTGAGGAGAAAGTTCAGCATAAATATCTTCTGGGGCTAATCCTAATTCTTCTTTGATGAATTTAAAAGCAATTTCATTAGGAAAAGAGGGTAATTCATCTTGAAGTTTAGTTAATTCCTCTAGATAAGTAGGAGATACTAAATCTGGTCTAGTAGATAGTGCTTGACCTACTTTAATATATGCCGGGCCTAGCTTAGTCAAAATTTCTCTTAGTCTAGCTGCTCTTTTTCTGCTATTGACTATAGATTTATTGGTGATTTTGTCTCGCCATAAAGCCAAAGCCAGCAAGACAAAGGGAATAACAATATTAATTAATCTACCGATAACTTGGAAGAGACGATAACGATAATAAGCAATAATTTTTTCAGGATTATAACGCCAATCTGTATCTGTCTCTTCTTCAACAGCATTAGCTTGTGACTGATAATGTTGTTGAGGCGATTGAGATGGAAATTTGCTTAATTCCTGTGAGTAATAATCTGTATTTCTTATAGTTGTTTGAGACATATAATTTAAGTTGACATTAGCAACGTATTGTAAATAATTGTAACAACGAAATGGAACAATCTCATCTATCTTGAGGTTATATGATTTCTTAGCAGTTTAGAGTAAAGTAAAATACTTAATCTTTTGCTACTCCCCCGCACCTCTGCTCCCAAGCTCCTCCGCCTTCCCTGTCCACCAAGCCAAAGCATAAGGTTGAGTTGGCTCATTAAGTTGTCGCTCATAATAAACGCGAATTTTATACCGTCCAGAAGAAGGAATAGGACAAAAGATATGTTCTACACTATCTTCTCTGCTAATAGAAGAACAAGTGTTGCGTAAATTGTTATTTTCGTTAGTCGGCATCAGATAGACATCGAGGTTATTTAAACTGCGATCGCGAAAAGTTTCCCCGATATCGTATTGTTGATTATTATTGCGATCGTTTAATAAAACTAAGCGATCCCAGGTAAGGGTAATAGAGATATAGTTTCCTTGAGATAAAGGTTGTGCCAAAACATAATCTTTATAGGAGTTAACTTCTAGAGTACGGTAATCCCAACCAATCTTGGGCACAAAAACCTCGGGAGGGGTTTGCCCAGCACTAAATTGTTGATAGGCCCTAAAAGCATTAAGATGACCCGTTCCCATTTGCATATCTAGAGGAATACGAGGATTTTGATAGGCATCTGATTCTAACCAATTAAAATTCTTTTCGCTCAGAATAGTTTTTTCCATCCCCAAAAATACGCCATCACCTCGATCTTTAATTTTGTCAGCAGAGTTGAGTAAAACTGCTTTCATTACTTCATGACGGCGACAATCAAGACTGCAACGAGGAACAGACAAATCCTGAATCTTGCTAAAATTCACTACGTTATTCTTCATAACCCTATCACCATATTCTTGGAGTAAAGCAACGGATGCCGTAATATGAGGTGCAGCAAAGCTTGTCCCGCTAACTTTTTCTAGTTTTCCTTTTTGATTGTAGATAGAAATATGACTTCCTGGAGCTAATAGGCTAACTGCCCTTCTTGCGCCGAAATTAATTTCTTTTTTAATTACACTGCGACCTATACCGATAGGCAAAGCACTTAAGTTGGCAAAATCCACCTTGGTAAATATGCCTTGGCGTTTAGTTGTATAGGCAGTAGTAATACCATTGAAATTATCTGTAGGGATCGGAATACCTCCTGTTCCTTGATTCCCAGCGATTACATAAAGGGTATCATGAACTCTAGCTGACCAATCAATGCATTCCGTTAATAAAGCTCGACCATCTAGTTTGGCATTTTCTCTAGCGTCTCTAGCTAAAGATTCCCCAAAACTAAAGTTAATTGCTCTAACATCTCCCCCATTTTGTAAAGCAACGTGTTGAGTTGACAAACATTCTTGAGCTTGTCCTCCTTGTTGTTGAGAGCCTACCGCAGAAGCATAGAGTTTAGCTTGGGGTGCAACACCCCGCAACCGTTTATCATTGCTAATCATTACACTAGCTACCATAGTTGCATGATTATCAATATTTTTATTAGAGATAGCCAGATTATCGCGGTAAAAAACTGAATAGGGTGCGATCGCTTTATTTTTGACTCCTGCTTTATCTAGACCAAATTTTCCTGGTCTACCAATTTCTACTTGACCAATACTAATTTTTCGCCCTAATAAATTATAGGGAATTTGGTGTAAGGGCAAAGCATTAATTCCATCCTTTCCGACAGAATGATTTAACGCTAAGGCTGGTGCTATAACTCCACAACAAGTTACACTAAATACTAGCCATAACCATTTTTTGCCCATATTTTTTGCTCTTAAAAATTACTTGAAAATTATCGGATGTCCCTACTTTAGTATAGTGATTACCGTACTAATCTAGTAAAATACTTGCGCTTAAACGATTAATAGGTTAAAAGTAGATAAGACGCTATACCCATGTCTGTGCATCCACTAAGTCTAAAGCTATGCAATCCAGTTGGGAATAGAAATTAATAGTAATTTATCCAAACTACATAATATTAAGAGAACTTGAGCGTATGACAAAACAGCTTGCTCATCCCATGGTGAAGTTACAGCGTAAAATTTCTTCGCTAGTGGAATCTAAGATTATTCAACCAGAAGATAGTATTGGCAAAATAGCCTTACTATTAGGTAATGATTGGGCTTACTGGAAAAAAGAATTATTAGAGTTTGATTTTTCGATGAAAGATCCAGTTCAAGAATTACTAATGGTAGAAGATTGGGACGAAGAGTAACTTTGATAGTTGCTTGTTCTTATTCTTATGGTTCCGACTAGATACTTAGGAGAATCAGTTAAGTTGAAGAATTTTCACATTGCCTAAAGGCAAGCTGCTAATGCTTCTGCTAATTCTTCAGCAGTTTGGTAGCGATCGCGGAAATCAGAACGACAGGCTTTTTCAATTACCTGACCTAGAGAGGGAGCTAAATTAGGTATAGTAGCAATATCGAATTCATATCTGGCTCCCTTATAGCGATAGTACTGCATTGGTGTTTTGCCAGTTATCAAAAAGATGATAGTTGCACCAATCCCATAAATGTCCGATTGAGGACAGGGTTTGCCTCGATATTGTTCTGGTGCGCTGTATCCTTCCACCCCAATGCGAGTTTCCAGAGAAGTACCCAACTCTTTGACTGCACCAAAGTCCAGCAACATCAAACGACTATCAAGATTGCGTAAAATCAAATTAGCTGGCTTGATATCCCTATGTACCAATGGAGGTTGTAAATTATGAAGATAAGTAATAATTTGGCAAACTTGGATCATCCATTTAACTACTCTTTCATGATCCAGAGGACCTCTTTGGTAAATAAATTGTTCCAAATTATGACCATGAATCAATTCCATAACTAAATATTTGTGATCGTCTTGCACAAAAAAATCATAGTACTTAGGAATACCTGGATGATCGAGGGACTTTAGTACCCTAGCTTCTCGATCGAATAACTCCCTAGCTTTAGCAATGCGGAGCATATCTGCATTCATTTCTTTAAGTACTAGCAACAAAGGAACTCCTTGATTTTTTTGAGTTTTATCCCAAACTAAGTAGGTAGTTCCCATACCGCCTTTACCCAAAGTCCTCAGGATCTGATAAGGCCCGACAAATTGCTCTTTCTCTACCAGAGGTTGTCCGCAATGCATACAAAAAATGCTATCGGGAGGATTACCAGCATGACTACAGGCAATATCTGTCTGATTTGGTTCTTTAAGCAAATTTTCCTTTTGAGCAGACGATATTAACTCAAATCGGAATAGAGGACCATTTTCTGCTAGACGAATTAAATCCTGATCTTTAAGGACTTCTTCCGTTACCAGAACATTATTAACCAGAGTACCATTAGTACCTCGACTAACTAGTTTCCATTGCTGTTCGACTTGAGTTAATTCCAAGTGTTGTCGCGAAACTTGAAAATAGCCATGCAGCACAATATCATTATTTTCAGAGCGACCAATACGAATTACTGACTCACTAGAAAAACGCCACTGTTGTAGTGGTTGGTTAGTCTGTGATTCTAATAAGGTAAGAATAACCATATGTTCTTAAATGAACGGAGAAACCTACTTGCTAAAAGTGGATTATCAATGCTTATAGAGTAGCTTTAAGTTTGATTCTGATTAAAATACCAGTTATGTTATCGTGACCATTATACTGGTTAGCAAAATCAATTAATTGCAATAAGCCTTCTTCTAAATTAGCACTGGAGCTAATCAAGGGAGTTAGATAGGTTTGCCAATGAGATTCTAATAAATCATTATCGCAAAGACCATCAGAACACAGTAGTATGAGACTATCTTCTTTAAGATCTAAAGTTTGTATTTCTGGTCTAACATAACTGCTATCTCGTGGACCCAATGCCTGAGTCAATTGATAAGCATCAGGACGACCATAAGCTATCTCTGGTTCAACCCCCCTGGTAATTTCTCGCTGACCCACTTCATGATCTAGGGTAAGTTGTTCTAACCCTCTTTGACGAGTAACTCGATAGATACGACTATCGCCAACATGAGCGATGATCAATTTAGTGTCTTCTAGTAAAGCCATGACTAGGGTAGTACCCATTCTGCCACTACCAGAGCGAGAATCATCCAAATTAGTTTGATAAAGAGTTTGATTTGCCAGTAAAACTCCTTCTTGAATAATTTCTTCGTTAGGTATTGCTTTTTGCCAATGAGTTTTAAAATATTGTTGTAGAGTTTCTACTGCCATAGAACTAGCTACTTCTCCCGCAGCATGACCACCCATACCATCACAAACAATGTATAGACCTTTGGCACTAATAGTTTTTTTCAAACCGTTTTCTTGTTTAAAAATCCTGCTTTGAATACCAAAAAAGTCTTCATTGTGATCTCTTTGAACGCCAATATCTGTATAGCCAGCATCAACCATACTAGCTAGTTCCATTGGTAAAACCATTGTTGGTTGATCTTCTGTTTCGCTATCGTAAGTGATATTTTCCTGATTATCGTCATCCACAAAAAAAGCAAAATCCTCAAATTCTTCTGACTCATCTTCTGTTGATTTTACAGAATATAAATCTAAATTTTCACTATCATTAGTAGTCTGATTAAAATCAATATTACTTATTTCTGGCTCAATTTGATGTAATCGCTCACTCAATTCTTCTACAGTTTGGATTTCCCCCTCAATAGTTCTAGTCAAAAGGTTATTGAGTTTTTCGTGATTGATTATCCCTGACTCCCCTAACCACAGTTGCCACTTGTGTGCCAAATCGATTAAAGTTGGCTTTACATCAGCAGAGTCTAAATATAGTTGTTGTAAACAAAAAGATTCATCCTCGTCTATTCTTAAATTATGTTTGACTAACAAGCTTTTTGTGCAATTAATTTTAGCTAGAGGGTTCCATAGCTTGAGTATTTCATCCAAAGACCACAAAATTTGGATAAAGGGAGCATTATGGCTCGACCAGATATCTGTTAGCAAATTCCATGATGAACGATCTGATAGTAAAACCACTCCTTGATGTTCATATTGCCAAGCATCATAAACTTCAGGAAGAACAGAAGTAAATTTTTGCATCATTAAGTAGGGTAAAGCATGAGTAGGAATACCAATTAAGTTCCAGTATTGAGCAACATGAAGATAAGAATTATTCAAATCTTGTTCTAATTCCCCAAATAACTCTGCTTGTTCTTCCCGTATTGTTGCCAAATAGGGTTTTCGCAAGGGATAAAGATCTATTACCCTCCCTTGAAATAGTTCATCGGTTGAAGATGATGTTTCTATAGGCTCTAGAGGATTACTTTCCTGGTCATCAAGATAATAACGCTGGTCTGGGTCGAGGTACTGTACGGCATAGTCCAAGGTTTTGACTGTGTTGGCTTGATAAGTTGCCGATTCAGAAGAAACTAATTGTATTTTCTCTGCTGAAGATTTTTGTCGTTTTTTTGGTTGTTCTTGAGAAATTATGCCCCAAAATACAGTTTGGACCGAAGCTCCACAATACTCACATTTTTCAGCTTGTAGGGGGATATGTTCGGCGCAATTATGGCAAATTTTATGTTCTAGAGAAGTTCCGCAACTTTGACAAAACTTATTATCATCTGGATTCTCAAACTGACAGTGGGGACATATAAGCATACTGGAACGGCCTCGATCAATTAACTATATCTTGAGGATTTTAAATAAGTACTTGGAGCAAAAGAATATTGAAATAGCTATAAATTTTCTAATTAAAATAACAATATGGTGACAATGTTAATCTAATAAACTGCATAATGAAAAGAGATGAGTAGTAAGTATATTTTGCTAACAGGTGGTACTGGGGGCTTAGGAGTAGGAGTTACACCAGCAATCTTAGCTCATGGGGCAAAATTGACCATCCCCTATCGACAAGAAAAAGACATTAAATCTTTACAAAATAAGCTTTCTGCTACTGATTTCGAGAAAATTAATTTTGTTCGTGCTGATTTAACTCAAGAAAATGCTGTTGAACAATTAGTTAATGATTTGGGTCGAGTAGATATCTTAATTCATTTAGTTGGTGGTTTTTCTATGGGGGCAACTCATGAGTTTAGTTATGATGATTGGCAACATATTTTTAATCTAAATTTGAACACTACTTTTTTGGTTTGTAAATACTGTCTCAGAAAAATGCGAGAACAACAATATGGTCGGATTGTGACTGTAGGATCGAGAGGTGCTTTAGAACCAGCAGCTTCTCTAGCAGCTTATTCCGCAGCCAAAGCAGGAGTAGTAGCTCTAACTAAATCGATCGCCCAAGAGACAAAAGATTTAAATATTACAGCTAATACTATTCTTCCTAGTGTAATTGACACCCCCGCTAATCGAGAAGCTATGGGAGAAGAAAATTCAGACAAATGGGTAAAACCAGAATCGATAGCAGAACTTATTGGTTTTTTAATTTCAGAAGAAGCCAAAGATATTAGTGGTGCAGCTATCCCTATATATGGTCAAGCTTAGAGACTGTTTGTAAGAAGAAAATAAAGAAGACCAAAGATAAAAATATCAAGCTGTAACAAAGAGGCATCAGATTACATGAAATGAACCCGATAACTGATTCAGAAATCGATATCAGACCTGCAATTGAACAAGACTGGGAACAGTTTTATCCCTTTTTGCTTGAAATTGACAAACCTCTAGATTCGCTAGAAGCAGCTTTCAGACGCTATAGACGTAAAATTGCCTCACCCATACATTGTATTCTGGTAGCTGATACTAACACTAAGGTTGTTGGTATTGCTATGGCACACGAGTGGGATGAGTATTTGATGAGTGGTCGCAAACAGATTCGCTTCTCTACTCTTTATGTGCTTGAGTCTTTTAGAAGACAGGGTATAGGGAAAGCTTTATTTCTACATATTTATAATTGGGCTAAAAGTATCGATGCTACTTGGCTTGAATGGTATGCGAGTCCTAATGCTGTTGATTTCTATACAAGTTTGGGCTACGAAGGTACACTGAATTCAAATCCCGATCATCCTTATTATGAGATTGAGTTGAAACGTTCCTATATGTACTGATTTATCTACTGCAAGTCTTCCTATAGAACCTATTGGAGAGCTAGTTAATAGTTAACTCGCTGCTAGTCTTTCAGTCTCTAAAAAAGATAAAATATGTCTATAAAAAAATGATATCTCTGAGTTTATAAATATAGAAGAAGCGCGATCGATCGCCTAGTTTATTATGACGACAACTATCGTGACTATTGGTTTATTAATGAGTAACTTTTTTGGGGCTTTTTTGCCTCCTCTTCCTTTAGATAGTCTTTTCTCTACTCAAGGCATCATGGTGATGCTGTTAGTGGCATATGCAGGGGCAATGTGGATGTTTCTCACTAGTGCGCCCAAAGTATATACCATGATGGTTTCTGACCTTCAAGTTGCTCAACAGTTTTATGAAGGTTTATTAGATCTACCTGCTGCGGATGTACCTCTGCACTACTACTATAATTACGAACAAACTTTAGGTGCTGGTACTATCGATCCCCTTTATATGTCGCCTAATCCAGCTAATCCTGGGGTGAATGGTTCTGATGGACTTTGGTATCAATTGAAAAAAAATACCCAACTCCACGTTATTTCTGGTGCTAGCTTAGGAGAAAAACGAAGACAACGCCACGTTTGTTTCGATCATGAATGTTTGGAAGAAGTTTTATTGCGAGTACAAGCACGACGTTTAAAATATAAAATCCGTCGAGATAAACCACTAAATTTTTTGGTTAAAGATTATCAAGAAAGAGTATTTGAAATGGCAGAGGTTTCTAATTAGTGGTTAGTAGTTAGTAGTTCGTAGTTAGTTATTTGGTCAAGGCTAACTCCAAACTGAAATCCTGCACTTCTGTAACTACTGCAACTCCTGACTTCTGAACTCCTTCTTTGTGAATATCATAATGTGTTGTTGGGGGAGAAGCTCTTTGGTTTCTTGCCAGGTTAAGCCTACTGCTTTCATTTCTTTTTTGACTTGTTTTTGGCTCATTTTATGAAGCGGTTTGATAGGAATGAGGGGATTTTCTTGGCGATACTCAACTAAAACTGCTTTTCCTGCTGGTTTGAGCGATCGAACAATCCCTGACATCATTTCTCTAGGATACTCAAATTCGTGATAGGCATCTACCATTAGAGCTAAATCAATACTTTCGTCTGATAATTGAGGATTTGTGGCTGTACCTAAAATAGTTTCTACGTTAGTTATTTTATTCTCTTGTTTGAGGAAATTAAGAGCATCTAGCATTTCTGGTTGGATATCTACCGCAAAAACTTTACCTTCTGGCACCAAATTCGCCATCCGAAAACTCATATAGCCAGTTCCCGCACCAATATCGGCAACTACATCATCAGATTTTAACTCTAAAGCCTCTACCAATGTTTGGGGTTGTTCTTCGGTTTCTCTGCTTGGTCTTTCTAACCAGA
Source organism: Xenococcaceae cyanobacterium MO_188.B29 (assembly GCA_030065155.1). Classification (GTDB taxonomy): domain Bacteria; phylum Cyanobacteriota; class Cyanobacteriia; order Cyanobacteriales; family Xenococcaceae; genus JASJDJ01. The sequence continues at coordinate 2,665 of JASJDI010000117.1, read as the reverse complement.
GCATTGCTTGATGTCCCATCACTTGAGCAATTTCTCTACCCAGATAAAATTTACCAATACCATCTCGACTATGAATAGCTTTTTCCTGATAGTAGGAATTAGGATTACTTTCTTTAGCGAGTACTGATGGATTATAAGTAAAGTTAAATACAGCTAAGAAAACTAAAGAAAGAGCAATTATGATAGCAACAGCGTATTTTTTCATAAAATTATAATTCTGATTTGTTTCTTATTATTTAAGTAGGTAGGGCAAAATAAAAATAACCATGTGAACAAGCCTGAAGTTACTACTACCAACTAACCACTAACCACTAACCAGTTAATTTTATAGTTTAGATCTACTTATCTCTACTGACATAACCCCATAGCCCAATCTTGATGACCTCGATTAGACTGACATTTATACTGTTCACCAGCCCAAATTACACGCCACACTTTATTCTCAGACATAGAGCCATAAGGAGCAAATTCAACTCTATATCTAATACCAAAAACAGAATCATCGGCTAAATTAGTTTGAGTAATAGTTACTACGGCTTTATTTTCTTGAGGGTAATCAACTTCAACTTCTTCGCTTTCGTTTTCAACTTTTTCTGGTAAACCAAAAGCAGATAAAGCTACTTGTTGGGGATCGTTACCAATAGGTTTTTCCCAAACTTCATTTAAGACACGAGGACGATAATTATTTCTGACTTGTGCTTGAGAGTTATCTCGATCGAGCTTACCTCTGATTTGCCAAATAACAATAGTCGGATTGGGAAAATTATCAGAATTAGTTGCCCAGGCTAGTACCTTACCATCAGGACTAAAGTTAACAGCACTCGCTTTACCCTTAAAAGGAACAAAGATAGGTGTTTCTAGAATTGCTCCTCTGGGTACATTTAAAACCATTCCTCTAGAAAAATTACCTGCAATTAAACGACCACTAGAATTAAGACTAAATAAGCCATTTTCGCTATTCTGAGTCAGTGTTTTAGCTTCTTTACCGTGTTGCCACTGCCAAATTTTAATTTCACCATCATAGCTGCTACTAGCTAATTTTTTATCCTTGGCAATAAAAGCAAGTTGGGCGATATCATTTGTATGTCCTCCTAAGGTAGTTATGAGTTGGGCATCGTTGTTAGTAAGTTCCCAGAGTTTAATCTGGTTACTAGCTTCTCCCTGTTGTCCACCGGTGATATTGGCATCGGCAGTAGCCATAACTTTACCATCCCTACTCAGAGCTATAGTTTCTACGGGATAACCATCATTAAAACTAGCTATTTGTTTTTTCTCTTCTAGTTGCCAAACTTCAATGCCAGAATTGCAAGCAAGGTAAAGTTTTTCTCCCTCCGAGTCGAAAATGACTTGTCGGCAACCTGCATGATTATTAAAACTAAAAATTTCTTCACCTGTAGTGACATCCCAAACAATTACCGACTTTTCTGGGGTTAATAAGCCTTGACTCCAAGTGCTACTAGCTAAAAAACGACCATCAGGGCTAAAAGATAGAGAAGTGGGTACAATCTCCATCTTCGATTCTGAGGAGTAGTGTCCTGGTAAAATGTTTAGGATTTCTCCTGTTGCTAATGACCAAATTACTATGACTTGAGGGTCTGCACTAGCAAGTAAACTGCCATCAGCACTAAAGCTAAGTAAAGTGATTTCTTGATGATGAGCTTCTAAAATCCTAACTGATAATCTATCTTCCTGATTTTTTTGCTTATTCGTTACCAAGGTTGGTTTAGGTGAAGCTTCTGCTACTTGAGTCAAATAAAAGCTAGATTGAATTAATAGGACTAAAATTATACTGCTACGGAACAGATGAACTAAATATAAAATCTTGTCTAATCCTCCACTAGTAACAATAGAATTTTTGCATAAATCAAAAATAGCAGAAAACATCAGATAAACATGGAACAATCACCAACTCAATTTTTAACTCAAGAAGAATCAAACCAGATAGAAGCAGCTTTGTTATCGTCTTCAGAAAAGTTCCTAACCAGACTTACCATTTCTTCTTACCGATTGCTAAAAATTATGGCTAAAGATATAGGAGTTTCAGTAGATGAATTAACTCCTACTCAAATCGTAGAATGGATGGAGAAAGATAGCAAAATCAAAAGAGAACAAGGAATAGATGCTTCTGTTCTTAAATGGTAACTTTAGTAGTTAATCCGAACTGATAAAGTTATGTCAAACTCATATTATTGATTAATTAATAACAAGCAACAAAGTAATTATGATTGAATTAAAAGTACCTAGTATGGTTTGTGACGGTTGCGTTGAAACAATAACTAAAGCAATTAAAACTCACGAACCCGATGCCGAAGTAAATATCGAACTCGATAGTAAAAAAGTGACTGTAGACACCCAAGCATCAGTAGAATCGATTAAACAAATTATTACTGCTGTGGGACATGAAGTCGAGTAGAAATAAAAAATTTGGCATTTGTAAATATGAGACCAAATCCGATTATCAACAGGTTGATTTGATTGGATATGCGTTGTCTTTCCGAGAGCATCCCTTGACCTCAAAGTATACTTTTCCTAATAATTAGGGTTTGCTGAAAAAGTAGTCTGTGAGGATAAGTAATGAGTAATAAGTAAGGAGTAATGAGTTGCGCATTACTAAATTTAATTTTTGCTCCTAAATTTTCTCAAAAGTACCAAGATTTTGAGTGAG